>JAGHEC010000033.1 GCA_021159525.1 Deltaproteobacteria bacterium
GAGCTTTAACGGGCGACAGGATCTACCCCCACTTTATCGTGACCCGGTTCCCGGTGGGGGTTCGGGGCCTTATTATCGCCGCCATTTTCGCAGCGGCCATGAGCAGCATCGATTCATCCCTTAACTGCGTGGCCACCGTGTCTCTTCTCGACTTCTATAAGCAATATCTGAGACCTGATGCCGGCGAAAAGGAATCCATCCGAATGTTCCGGGGAATCCCGGGAACCATTGCCGGTCTGGCCATGATCCGCGTCCAGATCGCATTGGAAACCGGGTGGCAACCGGCCGGCATTGCCGGGGGAGGGGTCATCGGCCTGTTCCTGCTGGGCGCCGCCTTTCCTGCAGTAAGGCGCCGGCACGCGCTTGTAGCGGTAATGGTGAGCGTCGTCACCATTGTCTGGGCCACTTTTGCCCGCAACCTTCCTGTAGCGTGGGAGTGGATGGGGTTTGCATGGCACACCCGCATGATCAGCGTCATCGGGACCATGACCCTCCTTGTAACAGGCGTGGGCCTCAGCACGGGGGCGATATTAACAAGAGGAAGAAAACAGGGTTAAAAACTCTTGGCTGCGGCCATGCTGTCGTCATAGATCCTGAAGACCCGATCCAACCGAGTCAGCTCAAAAATCGACCTCGCCTGATGCTGGAGACCTGAGATTTTGATGTCTCCACCCAGTTTGCTCACCGTGCGCAGGGATGAAATCAGGGCCCCAAGTCCCGAGCTGTCAATGAAATCCACACCGGCCATGTCAATTACCAGCTTTGGTCCCTTTTCCTGGCCCAGGGAAGCCACTTTCTCCTTGAGCTGTTTGGCCGAAACAGCATCAAGCCGGCCCTTGAGATACAGGACTTCCACATGATTGATCGCCTCTTGGTCAATTTCCATTTGTCTCATCTCCTGTGCAAGGATTAAGCGGCAATAAGCAATTCTTCTGCACGTCTATCCGGTCCCTTTCTTTTTTTCAGGCAGTCTCTTTCTGAGGGTGAGACGGTTTTTCCCCTTTTCCGATCGGTAGTCCACACTATCCATGATCTTTTTTATGATGCTCAGACCTCTTCCTCCTTCAGGGATGCCCTCAATATCCGCCACGTCGCCGGGGGAATTCTGGATGACCGCACCATCCAGCACACCGGGACTTATGCCCGGGCCTACATCGCAGATGTCCAGAACGATCTCGCGATGCGTAAGTGTGCATATCACCGTTACCTCATGGCCTGTCTTTCCGCCATAGCAGTGACGGATGCTGTTGGTAACCGCCTCCACCACGCACAGCTCGATATGGAAGGCGTCAAGGGTCGAAAAGGAGGCGGCCCGGCACAACCGGTTCACCGACATCCCCACGAGCGGTACATTCTTCATATCGCTGTCAATAACGAATGTTACGCCCCTCGGATCCATCCTGTGCCTTCCCCATTAATTGAATTCCCCGTTAAACCCGATCCCCAATAAGGTGACATCGTCTCTGGGTGGATGATGATCCCCGAAATCCATGACAGCCTCGATCACTCCGTCGACAATACCTTTGATCGACCGGCCTCTCAATTGCAACAATGTATCATGAAGTCTGTTTTGACCGTAAAATTGGCCCTGTTTATCCTCGTACTCCAGAATTCCATCCGTATAAATCAGGAGCTTGTCGCCTTGCCCTATCTTTTTTGAGCCCTCCTGAAAAGGAAGTACGCCCCCCAGTCCGATAACGCACCCCCCCTCTTCCAGCAACTCCAGTGTGCCATCCCTCCGAAGAAGTATTGGAGGCGGATGGGCCGCATTGCTGTATTGGATGATCCCCTCCTTCACATTCATTATCAGGTACGTCACGGTAAAATATTTGTCAAACCGCTCCATCGGATACTCCTGATCCAGGAGATCAAGCACCTCTGCAGGCCGTCGCACCGCATAACCGGGACAGGACGTCCTTGTCTTTTTAAGGAGGATCCCCGTGGCAGGATGCAGCATCTGGGAAACCGACACGGTCACCAGGGCCGATGGAAGCCCATGGCCGCTGACATCCAGCATATAAGCAGCCCAGTGGGTCTCATCGAGTCGGAGTACATTGAAGATGTCGCCCCCGATGCTCTCACAGGGCATGAAACGCCATGCGATTGCCGTATTTTCCATATCCGGCGATAGCTGGGGAAGAAGGCTCTGCTGAATCCTGGCAGCCACCGCAAGATCCTCATCCATGCGCCTCTGTCTCCGCGTCAACTCCTCATTGGCCTTAAGCAGCTCTTTTGTGAGTCGCGCAATGTTGAGCTGAGTCTTGACGCGGGCCAGGACTTCCCCCGCGTCAAACGGCTTGATCACATAGTCAGCGCCCCCAGCGTTGAGTCCCTTTATCTTATCCTCCACCCGGGTCCTGGCAGAGATAAATATAACCGGAATGCGCGCGGTCCGGTCGTTGCGCTGGAGTTCTTCGCAGACCTGAAAGCCGTCCTTTTTGGGCATCATGACATCCAGCAAGACAAGATCGGGCAATTCTTTGGATATCACATCTATCGCCTCCTGCCCGTCCCGCGCCTCCACGAGCTCATATGCCTCATTCCTTAGGATCCCGGTGAGGAGTCTTCGATTTATCATATTGTCGTCCACAATGCAGATCTTTTCGGGCATGCGTTTCCTCCGGGGTGAAAAAAGGCGACATCAGGCATCCGCTATTTCGGCGCAATTTAGCTGATAAACAACGACCGGTCGGGAGTATCCTTTGACATAACAGGCAGGTTGTTTCACCAGGGAGTAACGCCCCATCAACCTGTCTACTGTTTCCTGACTGACAAGTATGTCACACCCCATTTTCCGGGTAAGACCCTGGATGCGTGAGGCCACGTTCACCGTATTGCCGATGAGGGAATAGGCAGACTGCTCCTCACTCCCAGAGTTCCCCGCTAGGACCTTCCCGGAATGGATGCCGATACCGTGGGCAAACGGGGGCCTGCCCGAGGCAATCCGCGATTCATTGAGCGCTTTTAGTGCCCCGCGCATGTCAATAGCGGCCCGGACTGCCGCATCGGCATGGGTCTCGAAATGGATGGGAACGCCGAACACGGACTCGATTTCATCCCCCACGAACTGGAGCACCAGGCCCCTGCGAAGGCGGATTGCCCGGTGCATAGCCGTAAAATAAGTGCGCAAGCCCGACATGACCTCTTCAGGCGGGTGATTCTCCACGAAGTGCGTAAAATCCCTGAGATCCACAAACATCACGGTCCCCTCACGCCTCTCTCCTTCCAGCGGGATCCGGCCGGAAAGGATCTCGTCCCGGATCTCGGGCGTGACGTATTTTCCGAAGGCCTCCCTCAACCTCTCCCGGTCTGCGAGCCCCTTGATCATCTGGTTGCCCGCGTCTCCGAGAATGCCGATTTCATCATTGCTCACCACCCGTACCCGGGTCTGATAATCACCTTCCCGGACCTTGCCCAGGGCCGCCAGCATGTTGTTAAGGGGTTCCACAATGGAGCGGCTCACCAGCCTGTTAAGGACCCCTGTGCTGACCAAAAAGATGGCAAACAAGACAAGGGCGAAGAAAATCACCCTCCGTCCATACTCTTCCACCGGCATGTTCAGGGCATCCAGTTCCCACTGGAGGGTAATTAACGTCACGAGAAGGATGGTCATGGGGACCATTGAACTGAGGCGGAAAAACATCTGGATTCGCCTGGAGATGGACAGCTTGGCCGCTCCCCTGAGATCAGCAAGTCGACCCCAGGGAAAGAAAAATGGAATCAGTTCTCTCCGTGAGTAGGCCTCCACGCGGTAAAATGCCACCGACGAGGTAACAAATCCCACCATACTGGCCCGGGCTGCAAAGACAATGCTGGTGCGAAGATTCATGAATCCTGCGAGAGCGGCTGATAAGAAGATGACCGCGGGGAGCACGAGCCACATCGCGATGTTCATGGCGATGAAGATAAACGGCAGGTTGATAAGTCGGCGACGGGCCTTCTCGGCCTCAGAGGCCGAGGGAATCTCCCCTTGCCTTACCCGCTTGAGACAACGGGAAATAGGACTTAGGAGGCGATGCATAACCAGGAGGATGGGCGAACCGACCAGAAGTATGAGCAAGAAGAGACCTCCCACCCGCTTGCCCACCTCAAACCAATAGTCACCGCCTGTCTTCTTGGCAAGCGCGGTGAATTCCTCCAACATGAAATGGGAGGGGGTGGCTAAATTTAGGAGAAAAACCACACTGATGCCAATCCCCATGGCCAACATGCTGATCACATAGAACCCCTGAAGGGATATGTTGGTCGGATCCGGCCATTCGCCTGTTATTTGTTCGGGTTCGGTCATGCGCACTCATCACCGGTGGGTGTTTCATCTGCGCCGTACCCTACCACATTTGGGCCCGGGTGGCAAAATATGTGTGACAACCCGTAAAATATGACGGCCTTCTCGTAATAGCTCAATGAACAGGGGCAGGAGGGTTTTTCTGACGCGACTGCCGGGAGGGCGCAAGAAAAACCCTCCTGCCCCGGTAGTAAGTTCGCCGTTATCCCGCTAATCATCGAGCTGATACGCCCTCTCTGACAATGCAGTATCCAAAACAGAACTTTGAAATTGAAGA
>JAGHEC010000087.1 GCA_021159525.1 Deltaproteobacteria bacterium
ATTTTTCTTCCGCTCCGGGCCTCCGGGCTGGTCTCTTGAGTGACTTATCTGCGGGGGACACCCGCCTGCCAAGGCCAATTGAGCGTTCTTGCCAAGACTTTCGTCCCGTGGATCTGCGATGGCAGAAGAAAGTAACATGGGTAACAAGGCAATTGCGGGCAGGCTTACCCCTTTGGCATTCTCGACTTCGTCGAGCTGCGGCTTCCCCCACTGATAAGTCACAAAGAGACGGCGCCCTCCCGGCAGTCGCGTCAGAAAAACCCTTCTGCCCCCATTTATTGAGCTATTACGCCTCCTTTCCATTTTGGCGGCAAAGACGTTCTAACCAGAGAGGGTGGGGCTCCGGAGAGCAGCGACCCGTCGCCGGGCCAGGGTGAAAGATTCCCTTGAAACACAGACTACAGTATCTTAACATTCCATTAACCGATTCACAATGGTTTTCTCTCAGGGAGGAAGATCCCGCATCTCGAGCCAGCAGGCCCTCATAGCTATCGGAGACCCCTGCCGGCAGTCGCATCAGAAAAATCTTCCTGCCCCGGTGAGACGGTCGCTTTTATCCCCCCAGTTATTGAGCTGATGCGATGGAAACCAGTTAAGTTGATCATATTGCGTTAAGACAGGCAACAGGAGGCACAGATGGAAGAACAGATCCAGATCAGCGATCTCATGGCCCAAAGCGGCGTTGGTTTTGGCACAAGCGGGGCCCGCGGGTTGGCCAAGGACATGACAGACAGGGTCTGCTATGCCTACACAGCGGCCTTTATTCAGTATCTGGAGGAACAGAAGGAGCTGAACGGCAAAGACGTCATTGCGCTGGGCGGCGACCTTCGGGCCAGCACCGACCGCATCATGAAGGCCGCTGCCAGGGCCGTTGTTGACCGGGGCTGTCAGATTCGCTGCTGCGGCAGGCTCCCCTCGCCGGCCCTGGCCTGTTATGGCCTTCTGAAACAGATCCCCACCATCATGGTGACAGGCAGCCATATCCCCGAAGACCGTAACGGGATCAAATACACCAGGAAGAAAGGCGAAATCCTCAAGCAGGACGAGGCGGGCATCCGGCGCCAGGAGGTACACATCCCGCCGGGTCTGTTTGATGCCAAAGGGATGTTTGTCTCGGAAGGGCCTGCCCTGGTCCCTGACTCGCAGGCCTCGGACCTTTACGTGGAGCGGTATCTCCGGCTTTTTCCCCATAATGCCCTCAAGGGGAAACGGATCGGCGTGTATCAGCACTCCGCCGTGGGCCGGGACCTGCTGGTTAGGATCCTTTCAGGTCTGGGCGCAGAGGTGACGGCCCTGGGGTTTTCCGAAGAATTTGTGCCGGTGGACACCGAGGCCATTCGGCCGGAGGACGTGACGGCTGCCAAGCGGTGGGCCGAAGAGTATGGCTTTGATGCCATCGTGTCTACGGATGGGGACAGCGATCGGCCCCTTATCAGCGATGAAAGCGGGAAATGGCTTCGGGGAGACGTGGCCGGGATCCTCTGTGCAGCCTTTTTGGGGGCTGACGCGGTGGCAACGCCCGTGTCGTGCAATTCCGCTGTCGAAAAATGCGGCCTCTTCCAAAAGGTCTATCGTACCCGCATCGGTTCGCCCTATGTGATAGAAGGGATGGAACAGGCCCTTGGGGACGGTTTTTTGCGGGTGATGGGATATGAGGCCAACGGCGGCTTTCTGACAGCTTCGGACATAAGGTCCGGAGGCCGCATGCTGACAGCCCTTCCAACGCGGGATGCGGTAATCCCCATCATCGCAGTGCTCCTGCTCTCCGTTCAAAAGGGTAAGCCTGTCAGCCGACTGATCCTCGAATTGCCCCGGCGGTTCACCTACAGCGATCGGCTGAAAAATTTTCCTGCAGAAATAAGCCGGGCCAGGCTCAATGAGCTCATTACCGGAGAGGAGGTTAGGGACAGGGCCGCTATCGAGAGGGTTTTCGGGAAATACTTTGGAAAGGCGGCATCCATCGATGCCACGGACGGGGTGCGCATCACATTTCAAAATGAAGAGATCGTGCACCTCAGACCTTCGGGGAATGCTCCTGAATTCCGCTGCTACACCGAGGCCGATACAGAAACCCGGGCCATGGAAATGAATCGGATCTGCCTGGAGATCATGGCAACCTGGCGGTAGGGCAATTTACATGCCGAAAGCCCCTGTCCCCCGGCCTCCGCTCCTTTTAACTTGCGCCTCAGGTCTCTCCAATCATCGTCCCCCTAAACGGCTCGCCTTTGAGCAGCCG
This sequence comes from Deltaproteobacteria bacterium, assembly GCA_021159525.1. Taxonomy (GTDB): domain Bacteria; phylum Desulfobacterota; class DSM-4660; order Desulfatiglandales; family Desulfatiglandaceae; genus AUK324. Next base: position 2,237 of record JAGHEC010000087.1, read on the forward strand.
CTCCAGGTTCGGGATATCATTCCCGATAATGGCCACCTTCAAACCGGCGGCCTCGGCCTCCCGGGAGGCAATGGGGTCAAAAGGCATATTGAGCCCGGGGTCCCACTCATCGCCCGCCAGGCTTCTGAACTCGGGCCAAGACATGCGGGTCAATTTTTTGGCATCCGGGGCCTTTTTCGGGTCCGCGCTATACACATACTCAATATTGGACATATTGACGACCTGATGCGCCCCAAATCGCCGCGCCAGCTCCACGGCCCGCAGGTCGGTTGAGCTGCCGGGCTGGAAACCGGCCCCCACAATGACCCGCCTGTCCATGTCAATCGGCGCCTGGGGATCATGAATCACCCCGGGATGGGCCAGGTTTCCAAACATGGACCGGACCAGTTCGGCATTGAGCCGCGTGGCCCGGATCCCGATCCAGTCCAGATCCGCCTTGCTCACCTCGGCGATCTCCCTGGCGATGCCTTGGTATTTCCTGCAGATGCTCCCGCCGCCGCAGATAATAAAAAATCGCCTTTGTTCCAGTTTGAGGACCATTTCCCTGAAGCGTCTGAGGAAGACGGCGTCGATTTCCCCGGGAACAATGATGGAGCCGCCCAGGGATATGACTGCTGTGTCCATTTGATTTCTGCTCCTTCCCTATTGCGAAAAAAGCGACCGGCCGGGGTCACGGACGGTAGACCGGGAGGAAATCGTCCGGCATGTCCTTGAGCCGCGGATTGCGGGCGTCTTTTTTCGAGAGCACAGGCCGATGGGTCGGCCAGGGGATCCCCAGGTCCGCGTCTGACCAGAGGATGCCGTAGTCGTCGCCCGGCACATACAGATCGGTGCATTTGTATATGACATCAGCGACATCGCTCAGCACACAGAACCCGTGGGCAAAACCCTCCGGGACATAGACTTGACGCCGGTTTTCTGCGGACAGACGGATGCCGGCCCATTGCCCGAAGGCAGGCGATCCCCTTCTGATATCCACCGCAATGTCGAGGATCTCTCCGGCAACCACGTAGATGAGTTTTCCCTGAGGCCGGCGGAGCTGATAATGGAGCCCCCGCAGGGTGTCTCGCCGCGAATGGGAGAGATTATCCTGCACAAAGGCCCTGGCGATACCGGCTTGCCGGTATTTCTCCATGTGGTATGTCTCCATAAAGAAGCCCCGGTCATCCTCAAAGATTGCCGGCTCGATCAGGAGAACCCCGGGCAGGGATTGCTCAGTAGATTTCAGTGTCATGGTTGCCGTCCCCGCTTTCCAAAACAATATCCATCAGGTATTGGCCGTATTCGTTCTTGAGCATCTCGCGGGCGAGCCCTTCGAGCTGGTCCCGGTCGATGTAGCCTTTTCGATAGGCAATTTCCTCGATGCAGGCGATCTTGAGCCCCTGCCGCTCCTGGATGGCCTCGACAAACCGGCTCGCCTGCTGAAGCGACTTGTGGGTGCCTGTATCAAGCCAGGCAAAACCCCGGCCCAGAAGCTCCACCCGTAGCTGTCCCCGCCGCATGTATTCAAGGTTGACATCGGTAATCTCCAGCTCGCCCCTCGCAGACGGCTTGAGGTGCTGTGCAATGGAGACCACATCGTTGTCGTAAAAATAGAGCCCCGGCACTGCATACCGCGACTTGGGCCTCTGAGGTTTCTCCTCGATGCCGGTGACCTTCCCGTCCGCATCAAATGTGACCACGCCGTATCTTTCCGGATCGCTCACCAGATACCCGAAGATGATGCCCCCGCCATCCAGTCCGGCACATCGCTCCAGGATCTGGGACAGGCCCCGACCGTGGAAGATATTGTCCCCCAGGACCAGGCAGACTGGGTCACGACCGACAAATTCCTTTCCAATAAGAAAGGCCTGGGCAAGGCCCTCGGGCCTGGGCTGCTCGGCGTACGAGATGGAAAGGCCGATCTGAGAGCCGTCGTTCAAAAGCTGCCTGAACCTGGGGAGATCTTCGGGCGTGGAGATGATGAGGATCTCCCGGATCCCCGCCAGCATGAGTGCGGACAGGGGATAATAGATCATCGGCTTGTCATAAATCGGCATGAGCTGTTTGCTCACCACCCTCGTGATGGGATACAGCCGTGTACCTGATCCTCCTGCGAGAATAATTCCTTTCATATTTCTGTCTTCCGTGAGTCAAACATCAGCGCACACCGCGAGGCGCCGGCAATCATCAAGGTTATGTCCCGTAATGGGAGTGGATCCACGACTGGTATTCTCCGCTTCGCACCCGGTCCACCCACTCTACATGGTCCAGATACCAATGGATGGTCTTGCGAATTCCTGCCTCAAACGATTCCTCGGGCTGCCATCCCAGCTCCCTCGTCAACTTGGCGCAATCAATGGCATACCGGCGGTCATGGCCGGGCCGGTCCTTGACAAAGGTGATGAGGCGCCTGCGGGACCGGCCGTCCCCGGGCGGGATCAGTTCGTCCATGATATCGCAGATGGTCTCCACGATCCGGATGTTCTCCATCTCCGTATTGCCGCCCACATTGTAGGTCTCCCCCCGCCTGCCCTGCTTCATGACGGCCCATACGGCAGCGCAGTGGTCCCTCACATAGAGCCAGTCCCTCACATTGAGCCCGTCTCCATACACCGGGAGGGGCTTTTCTTCAAGGGCATTCAGGATCATGAGTGGAATAAGCTTTTCAGGGAACTGATAAGGGCCATAGTTGTTAGAGCAGTTGGAGATGGTGACCGGGAGTCCATAAGTCTGATGATATGCCCTTGCCAGGTGGTCGGAGGCGGCCTTGGAGGCAGAATAAGGACTGTTGGGCCTGTAGGGGGTCTCCTCGGTGAAATATCCCTCCTTCCCCAGGCTTCCGAAGACCTCATCCGTGCTGATATGGTGAAAAAGGTTGATCCGGCCCTGATGCCTTCTGGCCAGTTCCAGGAGATTGAAGGTCCCCACGATATTGGTCTGGACAAAGGCATCCGGCCCCACGATGGACCTGTCCACATGGGATTCGGCCGCAAAGTGGCAGATCCCGTCGATCTGGTATTCCTCAAACACACGCGCCATCTCTTCCCTGTGACGGATATCGCCCTTTACAAACACGTAGCGTCCGGGAAAGCGCTCGGCCATGTCTTGGAGATTCTCCGGATTGCCTGCATAGGTGAGGGCGTCCACGTTCACCACACGGCCCTCAAAGTCGGATTCCTCCAAAAGATAGCGGATAAAATTGGTCCCGATGAAGCCGCATCCGCCTGTGACCATCAGGTGTTTCATCTCAGCTCCTCTCGCGCCTCGCTCAGGAGGCGGTCCCTGAACGAATCCACAAATTGCCCCAGATCGCTCTCCCAGTCCTCCATCAGGTTCATTCCCGCCTCCTTGAGCCGGCGGTTCTCCAGGATGGAGTTCATGGGCCGCGGGGCCGGGGTGGGATATTCGGGCGTAGTGCAGGGGACCACGCAATGGGGTATTTCCATCCGGTCGAGGAAGGCCACAGCCAGTTGATACCAGGTGCCGCATCCTTCCGAGGCGGCATGATAGACCCCCCGCCCTCCTGCTTGGATCAGCTTCCCGATCTGCAGGGCCAGCCGGTAGCTCCACGTCGGGCACCCGAACTGGTCATTGACCACCTTTATCTCCCGTTTGGGATCTTTGAGGGTCAGTTTCAACATAGTCTTGAGAAAATTCCCTCCCCCCATGCCGTACAGCCAGGCGGTGCGCAGGATGATGTGGTCCTCCGCGGCCTCCCTGACCGCGGTCTCTCCCCCCAGCTTGCTCTTTCCATAGACGGACAGGGGATGAACTTCATCTGTTTCCACATAGGGAGCAGGAGGCCGTTTCCTGCCGTCAAACACATAATCTGTTGAGATATGTATCAATCGGGCCCCATAGCGTCTGGAGGCCATTGCCAGGTTCCCGGGTCCCTCGGCGTTTACCCGCCACGCCAGGTCCGGTCTGGTCTCGCATGCATCAACAGCCGTGTATGCAGCGCAGTTCAAAACAACATCCGGCCCGAATCCGGAAATCCCGCGTTCCACTTGAGACCGGTCGGCAATATCCATTTCATCGAGGTCTACCCACAAAACATCATGGTCTCGGCCCAAGACTGTGCGACAGTCGCTTCCCAGCTGACCCTTGCCTCCGCAGATCAGTATCTTCATGACATTCTGCCTGCTCGTATTTAACCCTCGTACTTTTTGTACTGCCTTGCCCCTTGAACAGGTTGGACATACCTGATAACCGGGCATCGGTCAAGGGGAAATCGCGAATCCATTTTCTTGACCCATTCACATATCTTTTCTATACTCTTATACTCTTTTGTGTTCAGGAACCAGGGAAAAGCCGTGTGACCGTTAATTGGCAAGAAAGGGAGGATCGCCATGAGAAAGAAAGCCGCCGTCATCGGCGCCGGGAATGTGGGCGCCACCGCTGCCATGCGCCTTGCAGAAAAGGGATTGGCCGATGTGGCCCTGATCGACATACTGGAAGGGGTGCCTGCGGGCAAGGCACTCGACCTGACCGAGGCAGGGCCCATCGAGAAGCATGACATGAAAATCGTTGGGGCAACCGGAGATTACGAGGCAGCCAGAGGTTCTGATATCGTCATTATCACGGCCGGCATCCCCCGAAAGCCGGGCATGAGCCGGGACGATCTCCTGTCCACAAACATGGGGATCATGGCGACTGTAACCAGGGAAGTGGCGGCCGTGGCGCCGGATGCAATCCTCATTATTGTGAGCAATCCGCTGGACGCCATGTGCCATGTAGCCTACGAGGCGAGCGGCTTTCCCCGGAACCGGATCATAGGGATGGCCGGTGTCCTGGACTCGGCCCGTTTTAGGGCCTTTATCGCCATGGAACTGAATGTATCGGTGGAAAACACCCATGCCTTTGTGCTGGGGGGACACGGCGACACCATGGTGCCCCTTCCCCGTTATTCGACCGTGGCCGGGATTCCCATTACCGAACTCATGTCCCCGGAACGGATCGATGCCCTGGTGGAGCGGACCCGCAACGGCGGGGCCGAGATAGTGGGGCTCCTCAAGACCGGAAGTGCCTATTATGCACCCTCCTCCGCGGCCGTTGAGATGGCCGAGGCCATCTTGAAGGACAACAAAAAGATCCTCCCCTGCGCCGCCCTCCTGAACGGGGAGTACGGCATTCACGACCTTTTTATCGGCGTGCCTGTCAAATTGGGGGGAAACGGAGTGGAGGAAATCATTGAGATCAAACTGACCGAGGCTGAAAAGGCGGCCCTGGACCATTCCGCGGATGCGGTCCGGAAGCTGGTGGCAGACATCAGGAGACTCAGTTAGCTTCGAGAGGAATTCCATTGGATGCCAGGAAGGTTTTGGCGCAACTTGAGGGAGCGGCAGAGCAACTCGGGTTGAAGATCCGTTACGAACCGGTGGAGGGCGAGACAGGCCCTTCATTAGGGGGAATGTGCCGGATCAGGGGGAGGCCGGTCATCATTATCAATTCAAAGGCGGCCCCCGCAGATCAGGTCCACATCCTCGTGAAGGCCCTCCGGCGTCTGGATCTCAACCGGATCTACCTGAGACCCGGGATCCGCGAACTCCTTGAAGGGAATCCCGGGGAGCGGGAACTGCCCCCTTGAATTCCCGATCCCCCGACCTCTTTTATCTCCCCACATCGTTTCTCGGATCAAGATGTTCATCCGGCGCCGGATATCCGTTGCCATCAAAGTCGCGCGCAGCCTCTACCATCCTGTCGTATATCCGTTTCGGGGCAAGAAAGAGGCGCGACAGAAAACCGACCGTCCCGTTCCCAAGGCTTTTCAGTGACATATGCTCGACCTTCGGATCGGATACCGGCCCGTTTACCTTGAAATATTCCACAAAAAGGGCCTCCTGGTCTCCGGTCAGGAGATACCCTGCCACCGGCAGGTTGCTGATCAAAAAATCGAGCGTGCCCAGGGGTTGAACCCCGATTTCCGCCTTGATGGTCTTTGTGCGCAGATCCATCTCTCCTGTGGCCGCTGCGTTGAATACGGGGCTTCGCATAACTACATCCTTTGATCTGGCCACTCCCTTCTCCAGGTCAACATGGGCCCCAATCTTCTGGAAGTAGATCCCCTTCTTTGACAGATGAGCAGGCCTTTTCTCCACAATGCGTTGCAGGCTTAACGAATCCAAGACCGTTATCAATATATTGGACTTCTTAACTATCCCCTGTTCGAGC
>JAGHEC010000268.1 GCA_021159525.1 Deltaproteobacteria bacterium
GCGGGCATCCATAGGCTGCTTCGAGGGTCTGAAAGGTCAGGACCTCGGATGGAGATCCGAGGCTCAGTATCCGTCCTTCCTTGAGCAGCATGAGACGGCTGCCATAGAGAGCCGCAAGATTGATATCATGGGAGACCATGACAATGGTCACCTGTCTTTCGTCTCTCAGCTGCTCCATCAAATCCATGATCCTCACCTGATGCGCCAGGTCCAGGGAGGCGGTGGGCTCGTCAAGGAGAATGATCTCCGGTTCCTGGCAGATTGCCCTGGCAATCATGACCCTCTGGCGTTCGCCGCCGCTCAATTCATTCACCCTGCGGCGGGCCAGCGAGAGAACGCCGGTAAATTCCATGGCCTGCCGGGCTATATCAAGGTCCTGTTTATGTTCAAGGCCCAATAGTCCCAGATGAGGCGACCGGCCCATGAGAACCACTTCGATTACAGTGAAAGGAAAATCCGCCGGAGCTGTCTGGGGAACCAGGGCAATGGATCGCGCCAGAGATCTCCGCGAATAGTGTTGGAGAGGCCTTCCCAGGGTATCCAGACGGCCCGCCCCGGGTCGCAGGATTCTGCAAATGCATTTCAAGAGGGTGGTCTTTCCAGATCCGTTGGGTCCGATGATGACAAAGAAATCGCCCTGAAAAACGGAAAATGAGAGGTCTTCAAGGACATGGAGGTCTCCATATGAATAACTCAGTCGCCTCGCCTCTATGACCTTTTTCATCAGCCGGACCTCTTTAGCAGAATAATAAAGAGCGGTACCCCGATCATTGCCGTGATCACGCCTGCCGGCATTTCCCCTTGGTCGGGCAGGATCCGTGCCAGGAGATCGCACAGGACCATATAGCCGCCCCCGCCCAGTATGCATGCGGGCGCCAAAACGCGATGGTCCTGACCAAAGGCAAGCCTTAAGACATGGGGTATTACGAGTCCCACAAAGCCTACCGGCCCGCAGAACGAGACGGTCAAACTGACCATGAAAGAGGTTGCGGCCAGAAGGGTGACCGTGGCGGCCTTGATGTTGAGCCCCATGGTCTGGGCCAGCTCCCTCCCCATGAGCAAGAGATTCAGGGCCTTGGACAAGCAGATAAGCAGGGCAAAGGAGGGGATGAGGCCGGCGGCCAGGATGCCGACCTGGGGCAGGTCTGCGGCAGATAGGTCCCCCATGAGCCAGAAGAGGATGTTGTGGAGTCGGGAATCCTGGGTAATGGACATGAGAAACATGATCAGGGCCGCACAGAAGGCATTCACCATAACCCCGGAAAGAAGGAGGGTGTCTTTTCTGAGCATGGTCTGACCTGAGGACATGACAAAGAGGAGGAGGAGAGTCCCCATACTCCCTGCAAAGGCCGTGGCGCAGACCCCGGGAAAACGCGAAAACCCTGCCAGGATCCCCACAATGGCCCCGATCCCCGATCCGCTTGATATGCCCAGGATATACGGCTCAGCCAGGGGATTGCGCAAGAGGGCCTGAAATACCAACCCCCCGAGAGACAGGGCAGCTCCTACCAGGATGGCCAGGAGGACGCGGGGAAACCGCACCTTCCAGACAATGGCATGGCGCACGGCGTCGATCTCCGGTCCGCCAAAGAGGCTGTCCACGGTTTCCCTGATGCCGCTCCCGGTCGATCCAACGGAAATGCCCAAGAATGCGACCGCCAGCAGGAGGAGAAAGAGCAGCACGGATATGGTCCAGACACGCCTCAGTAGGAGGGGCCTTTCGGGCATGGCTTCTCTGCTCACATCCTTCCCTCAAAAAGCTCGGGGTGGATCAGTCGCGCAAGGATTTCGAGTGCATCCACCAGCCTTGGACTGGGCCGGTCAAAGAGATTGGAGTCCACCATCAGGATGCGCTGATTTCGGACCGCTGGCATGGAGGTCCATTTGCTCCATTCCTTTTTGACCTGATCGAATCTGCCTCCTCTGGCCATGGAGGTAAACATAAGCACATCCGGGGCCAGGGCCAGGACCTGTTCCCGGCTGAAACGTGGGTAACGGGCCGGAACCTTGGCCACGTTTATGCCGCCTGCCATTTCTATAAGCTCACTGACAAAGGTCTGTGCACCTACCGATACGATGGGGGAAATCTCGATCTGAAAAAAGACCCGCGGCCGGGACGAGGTTGTTGCAACGAGGGCCTTGACGCGGTCGATCCGAAAGCGCATCTCCCGCACCACGGCATTTGCCTTGGACGCCGCATTCAGCAGCTCTCCCATCCGTTCAACGGTGGTCATGACCGCCTCCAGGTTCTTGGGGTCCACCACATAGACCGGGATATCGAGAGAGGCCAGTCGCCTGACCACATCCCTGGGATTTCCGTCCCGGGTGGCAAAACAGAGATCAGGCCGAAGGGCCACAATTTTCTCCAGATCCAGGTGGATATAGGAGCCTACCGATGGGAACTGGGCCGCCTCCGGCGGAAAGTCGCTGAACTGGCTCACCCCTTTCAGCCGATCCTCTCTGCCCAATGCGAAGATGATCTCGGTGATGCTCGGGGCAAAGGAAACAATACGTTTGGGATCATCCGGCACCACCAAGGACCGCCCTGTTTCGTCAACCACTGTTCTATCGGCCCTGGCCCCGCCGGAAAAGAAAAAGAGAACTGCGACAACCATCCAAAAAAGAAAATAACCGATCCGCTTCATCGAGATTTACCTTGGCCTTCAAGCTTGATTGTGTTTAACAAGGTTAGTCGTTTGTCGGCAGTTTTTTAAATAGTTTTCAATCCTTACACAACGGATTTCAAGCCCGCCTCCCGGCGTTCAACGGCCGGAGACCATGGAATCGCCCGTTGCGTCACTTTTTGCTTGCATTTCGTTACCTTATTGTTTATAAAGACAAAATTTCTTAAATCCGGCCGCCCGAGATCAGCGGATAAGCGAAAAATCCATCCGCAAAGGATATCCCAGAGGGGACTTAAATGGTGCAAGGTTCGCGCCCGTCCTGCTTTTAGGTCAAGACGATAACCTGTGAATCTGTTTTTTGCAACACAAGATACCGCGTGCATTGATTTGCTGACAATGATTTAATGAGGCATCTTGAGAAGTCGGCGCGTACTTCGGATGCCTTGTTTTCTTTGATGGTCAATTCGAAATGAAAACGTTTTCAATCCATTTGAAGGGGAAGCCCCCGGTTCAAGTCCAGGCGGAATCTCTGTCGGTCCGGGAGGCCCTCGAACGCTTTGAGGTAGGCGGACTTGACAGGGTAGTGGCCGCCAAGGTGAACGGGGAACAGCGGGATCTGAGCGCCGAGATAGCAGAAGAGGAAGCTGAAATAAAACCCGTGTACATACAATCGGAGGAGGGTCTCCACATCCTCCGTCACAGCACCTCCCATGTGATGGCCATGGCGGTCAAAGAGCTCTTTCCGGGGGTAAAGGTCACCATCGGTCCGGCCATTGAAAACGCATTTTATTATGATTTTGATTATGAGCGTCCCTTTCGGGAAGACGATCTGCCTGCTATTGAAGAGAAGATGAAGGAAATCGTGAATGCGGACCTTCCCTTTTCCAGAAAAGAGATAACAAGCCAGGAGGCGATCCGTTTTTTCAGGGATCAGGGAGAGGACTACAAGGTGGAACTGATACAGGACCTGGGTGCAGATCGCGTCTCGCTTTATACCCAGGGGGGCTTCACGGACCTGTGCCGGGGGCCCCATATCCCGTCCACCGGCATGATACCGGCCTTTCATCTTACTCATGTGGCCGGGGCCTATTGGCGCGGAGACGAGAAGCGGCCCATGCTCAGCCGGATCTATGGAACGGCATTTGCCGACCAGAAGAGCCTGAAGAAGTACCTTTACCGGCTGGAGGAGGCCAAAAAGCGAAACCATGTCAAGCTGGGTCCCCGGCTTGAGCTCTTCAGCACTCATGAAGAGATCGGCGCAGGCATGATCGTGTGGCACCCCAAGGGGGCTATGCTCCGCCATATCCTGGAAGAATTTGAGATACGGGAACACCTGCACCGCGGCTATGAACTGGTAAAAGGCCCGGAGATCCTGAAAACCGAGCTGTGGAAAAAATCGGGCCATTTCGAGAACTACCGCGAAAACATGTATTTTACCGAGATCGACAAGCAGTCATACGGCATCAAGCCCATGAACTGCCTGGCGCATATGCTGATTTACGCCTCCAAATTGAGGAGCTACCGTGATCTGCCCAAACGATATTTTGAACTCGGGACCGTGCACCGGCATGAACGTTCAGGGGTCTTGAACGGCCTCTTCCGGGTCCGTGAATTCACCCAGGACGACGCCCATATCATATGCACGCCCGATCAGCTCAACGGGGAGATCAAGGGGGTGCTCAACTTCGTTCAGGAGGTAATGGGCATCTTTGCTTTTCCGTACGACTTGGAGATCAGCACACGACCGGAAAAGTCGATCGGTTCGGACGCAGACTGGGAACTGGCCACCCAGGCCCTTGTTCAGGCAATGGAAGACGAGGGCCTGGCATATGAAATCAATGAGGGGGACGGGGCCTTTTACGGTCCAAAGATCGATGTTAAGCTAAATGACGCACTAGGGAGAAAATGGCAGTGCGCCACCATCCAGTGTGACTTTACTCTTCCTGAAAAATTCGATCTCACCTATATTGGCAAAGACGGCGACAGACACCGGCCCGTGATGGTGCACCGGGTCATCTTGGGGGCCATCGAGCGCTTCATCGGCATCCTGATTGAACATTATGCAGGGGCGTTTCCCACGTGGCTGGCCCCGGTACAGGCCGTGGTACTGACAGTGACCGACCGGAACATCACCCATGCCAGAGAGGTCTATCAGGCCCTCCTGGATGCGGATATCCGGGTGGAGGCAGATTTCAGAAACGAGAAATTGGGCTTCAAGATAAGAGAGGCCCAGCTGAGCAAGGTCCCCTATATGCTGATCATCGGGGACAGGGAATGTGACAATAACGGGGTAACCCCGAGGCAAAGGAACGGTCAAAACCTTTCGCTCATGAATGCGGGGGGCTTCATTGACTTGATCAGACAAGAAATCCAACAAAGGAGGTAATGACCATAGTAAAGAAATCGAACGACGTCAGGATAAATGAGCAAATCCGTGCCAGGACAGTGCGATTGATCTCCGCGGAAGGTGAGCAACTGGGCATCGTATCCGTACGGGACGCCCTGAATGCGGCCAAAAATGAGGGACTGGATCTGGTGGAGGTAGCTCCCAATTCAGATCCACCCGTCTGTCGCATCATGGACTACGGAAAGTTCAGGTACCAGGCGAGCAAGAAGGTTCAGGAGGCTCGGAAAAAGAGCCGCGGCGGCCAGATGAAGGAGATCAAGCTCAGGCCCCACACAGATGATCACGATCTTGGCTTCAAAATCAAAAACCTGAAGAAATTTCTCGAAAAAAAACATCGGGTCAAGGTCACCGTGTTTTTCAGGGGGAGAGAGATGGCCTACATGAATGCCGGCGAAGAGATCCTGATGCGGGTTGCCCAGGAGATCTCGGAAGAGGGCACCATTGAACAGCCGCCCACCAGGGAGGCACGAAACAGGATGACCATGGTCATTATTCCCAAATAAAAGACAGCAGGGCGGGACCATCGGATGCATGCGGATGGCAAGGCCGTTCCGGCCGCTTCCGGGAGGGCTGCCTGCGCATCCGGCCGGGCATCGCCTGTGCAGACAGGAGGCAACTATGCCGAAGATAAAGACAAACCGTGGGGCCGCCAAGCGGTTTAAGATCACGGGTTCGGGCAAGATTGTGAGAAACAAGGCCTATTCAAGCCATATTCTCACCAAAAAGAGTACTAAACGGAAGCGGAATCTCAGAAAATCGACCCTGGTGGACAGCTCCAACCAGAAACAGGTCTTTAAGTTGGTTCCGTATCTCTAAACAGCCTTCTCATTGGGCCGATATCCATTGAGACGAAAGGCTGGGTCCCGGAGGGGGAAAAGAGCAAGACTGTTTTGATCCAGCACCGGTCGGACGCCAACCCGGCAGAGGGTCTGGAAATGGGGAGCATCCGCCCGGAGACGTTTTTCACAAATAAGAAGCCATAAACAAGGATGAATCATGCCAAGGGTTAAAAGAAGCTTTAAGGCCAGGAGAAGACGAAAAAAGGTGTTGAAGGCCGCTAAGGGCTTTCGGGGAGGTCACAGCAAGCAGTTCAGAACTGCTCAAGCGATGGTTATGAGGGCCGGGGCTTATGCTTATCGGGATCGAAGAACGCGAAAACGGGATTTCCGGAGCCTATGGATTGTAAGGATCAATGCCGCGGCCCGGGAGCACGGGCTTTCTTACAGCCGCTTTATGGGAGGGCTTCAGAAGGCTGGGGTCCAGTTGGACCGCAAGGTGATCGCCGACATGGCGGTCCATGATCGTGCAGCCTTCTCGCGGCTGGTGAGTGTAGCCCAGTAGGGGCTTTGGCTGTCTGAATGATAAGCTGATGAAAGCGCAACTCCTTGAATTGGAAACCCGCGCCCTGAAGGAAATTGACGCGATTGCAGAGTTCTCCGAGCTGGAAGCGTTCAGGATTCGCTATCTCGGCAAGAAGGGTCAGCTCACCCGGTTCGTAAAACAGATAGGCCGTCTGGCGCCTGAAGAACGTCCTGCGATGGGGAAGCTGGCCAACCGCATCAAAAAAGAGCTGTCGGACCGTTTTGAACAGGCCAAGGCGGCGTTGGATTCCCCAAAGGCGGGCGGGCGGGCCAGCCTGATGGACCTGACTCTTCCGGGAAGAGCGCCTGTCCGCGGACACCTTCACCCCATCTCCCGGGTCATCCAGGAGGTCTGCCGGATCTTTTCCAGAATGGGCTTCAGGGTGGTGAAGGGGCCCAATGTTGAACTGGATTATTATAACTTCGAGGCCCTCAACATACCAAGAGACCACCCTGCCCGGGACATGCAGGATACCTTCTACATCACCGACAACATCGTTCTGAGGACCCACACCTCGCCCATGCAGGTCCGGGTCATGGAATCCCAGAAGCCTCCTGTAAGCATTATCGCCCCGGGCAAGGTCTACCGCCGCGACTCTGACGTATCCCATACCCCTATGTTCCACCAGGTGGAAGGGCTTTTGGTCGACAAAGGCGTGACCTTTGGCGACCTGAAGGGGACCCTCGCCAGTTTCGTTCACCAGATGTTCGGGAACGAGACTCCCCTTCGATTCAGGCCCAGTTTCTTCCCTTTTACCGAGCCGAGCGCGGAGGTGGATATCCGCTGTGTCATGTGCAAGGGCACCGGGTGCAGGACCTGTTCCCACACCGGCTGGCTGGAGATATTGGGCTCGGGCATGGTAGACCCCGAGGTGTACCGGTTTGTCGATTACGATCCTGACGTGTATTCGGGTTTTGCATTCGGCATGGGGATTGAACGAATCGCCATGCTTAAATACGGGATCGACGACATACAGCTCTTCTTCAAAAACGATATGCGGTTCCTGCGGCAATTTTAGATGTATCCGGGAATTAGGGTCACATGAAAACAACGCTGAGCTGGCTAAAAGAATACGTGGATATTGACATGTCGGCCCATGAGCTGGCCCATATCCTGACCATGACAGGCCTTGAAGTGGAGGGCATGGAGCCGGTGGGCCGGTTCCTCGACGACATTATTGTAGGGAAAATCGAGGAGGTGCGACCCCATCCGCGGGCCGAACGCCTTTCAATCTGCACCGTGGATGCCGGCAGTCAAAAGGTGAAGGTGGCGTGCGGCGCCCCCAATGTTGCTCCGGGTGTTCTTGCCCCCCTGATACTCCCTGCCGGCCGGCTCCCGAATGGGACGCTGATAGAAGAGATCCGCATCAGAGGGGAACTCTCCACCGGGATGCTTTTGGCCGAAGACGAAATAGGTCTTACAGACGACCACAGCGGTATTATGATGCTCGACCCGGGGCCGGCACCGGGCGAACGGCTGACCGCGGTCCTTGGATTTCCCGACTGGGTATTTGACATCGCCATTACCCCCAACCGGCCGGACTGCGCCAGCGTAATTGGCATTGCGCGGGAAATCGCTGTGGCCACAGGCAGAACCCTCCGGATACCCGACGCCCATATGGATGAAACAGGTCCGCCCATTCAAGAACTGACGAGCGTTACCATCCTGGATCCTGAAGCATGCCCCCGGTATGCGGCGGGGGTCATCCAGGAAGTGACCCCGGGACCGTCGCCCTTCTGGATGCGATACCGGCTTCACCATTCCGAGGTGCGGAGCATCAACAACCTGGTGGATGTGACCAACTATGTAATGCTGGAGATGGGACAGCCGCTTCATGCCTTTGATTATGATCGCCTGAGAGAAAACCGCATTGTTGTGCGCCGAGCACGGGAAGGAGAGTCCTTCACCACACTGGACGGCCAGACCCGCACCATGAGCCGGGAGAACCTCATGATCTGCGACGGCCAACGGCCCGTTGCCCTGGCAGGCATCATGGGAGGCCTCAACTCGGAGATCTTCGCCAACACAAGGCATGTCCTTATCGAGAGCGCCTGCTTCGATCCGGTAACCATTAGAAGGGGCTCCAAACGTCTCGGGCTTTCCACCGAGGCCTCCTATCGATTCGAGAGAGGCGCCGACATCGGGGGGGCCGGCCTTGCCCTGAAGCGAGCGCTTTCGCTCATGTCCCGGTTGTCGGGCGGAAAGGTCGCAAAAGGCCTTATCGACAATTATCCCAGACCCTGGACCCCTCCGCACATCCGGTTTCGCACAGAACATGCCAACCGAATCCTGGGCGCCTCTCTCTCCCAGACCGCCGTGAAGGGCTTTCTCGAGGCCCTCGGGATGGACGTACGTCAGACAGACGACCATGAATTGATGGTGCTGCCCCCTTCCTTCCGAGTAGACATCTCCCGGGAAGTGGACCTGATCGAAGAAGTGGCCAGATGCTATGGGTTTGATCGCATCCCTCTTACCTATCCCACCATCCGTCCCTCTGAACAGGGGGACGCAGCCGAGGTCTTTTTTCATGAGCAGGTGGGATCCATTATGACAGGTCTCGGATTCTCAGAGGTCATTACCTACAGCTTCATATCCTCTGATGCCGTAGATGTACTGCGGGCCGACAAGGAGAGCCCCATCCGGTCCGTAGTCCGTCTTATGAATCCGCTGACCATCGATCAGTCGGTGTTGCGGACCTCCCTCATTCCAGGCCTTATGGCCGCGGTCAAGACCAATGTGGCGCATGACCAGAAAGGCCTGAGACTCTTTGAGTGGGGCAAGACGTTTTTCCAGAAGGCCGGGGACCAGCTCCCTCTCGAGACCATCTGGATCGCGGCTGTCATGGCCGGACGGTTTCAGGAGAAAACCTGGTATCAGGAAGAAAGAAAGTGTGATTACTACGATATCAAGGGCGCAGCAGAGGCCCTGCTAAACGGAATTGGGCTTAATGACATGCGTTTCCAGAAAGAGGAGGCCCATCCGGGGTACGACAGGGAAGTTTTTGCAGGGATCTACTGCGCCGAGAGGCGCATCGGCCGCATAGGGAGGATCGACTCGGATGTGATGGCAGCCTATGACCTCAAAGATGAAGACGCCTATCTGTTCGAACTGGATATCGCGTCAATCCTAACCCTGCTCTCCCGAACCACGCAATTCCAACCCTTCCCCAGATTTCCCGCGGTGTTGAGGGATCTGTCGCTTATCGTGGACCGACAAATAGAGAGCGCCCGGATCTTGGACATTATTCGAAGGGAGGGTGGCGACTTCCTGGAATCGGTCCGCATATTCGATCTATACGAAGGGAAAAAACTGGGGACTTCGCAAAAGGCCATCGCGTTCAGGATTTGTTACCGATCTGCACATGAAACCCTCGAGGGCGAACAGGTCAACCGTTTGCACGAGGCGATTATCGAGAAGATCCATCAGGAGACCGGGGGCAGATTGCGGGAGGGCTGAAACATGGTCCAGATTCCTGATAACAGGAAGTACTTTCGTATCGGAGAGGCCAGCCGGATCGTGGGCGTGCAACCTTATGTGCTGAGGTATTGGGAAAATGAATTCCCTCAGTTGAAGCCCCGGCGGGCCGACTCCAGGCAGAGAACCTATCAAAAGAAGGATCTGGAGACCCTGTTGGAGATAAAAAGGCTTCTTTATGAGGAGCGGATGACTATTGCGGGGGCCCGGCTGCGGCTCAAAAAAGAAAAGGTCGAACCTCAGGCCCAAGGCCGTTCTCTCTTCAAAGAGATAAAGGGAGAACTTTACAGGATATTGGAGACCCTCAGATGAGGGGATAGCGCCGACCCTCGCTTATCTGTTTATCTTGTCGCGAAGGACGCCGGATGTCTTGAATACGACCACCCGTCTTGCCCGGAGCTGGAGATCTTCAGTGGTCTGGGGATTTCTTCCCCGCCGTGCGGATTTTTCCTTGACAACAAGTTTGCCGAAACCGCTGATCAGGAGGTTTTCCCCCTTTTCCAGGGTCCCTTTGATAAGCTCAAGGAGACCTTCGGTCACAGCCCGCGATTGGTTTTTGCTGAGTCCGACCTGATGGTAGATAGCGTCAATAATCTTTTCTTTGGTCAGGGCCACCTTATGATCCTCCTCAATTTGTGCCGCAGGGTCAAAACCACGTAAGTCTCAAATTTTCGAGAAAAATATACCCGTGCTGATCGGCGTGTCAAGTATTTTTTGTCTTGGCAAACTTTTCTTTCAACTTATGGTTCACTATTTCCGGAACCAACCCGCTCACATCTCCCCCGAAGCTTGCGGCCTCTTTGATGATAGTGGAGCTGATGTAAAACCATTTGTAGTCAGTCATCAAAAATACAGATTGGACATTACGGTTCAGTTTTCGGTTCATTAGCGCCATCTGAAATTCATACTCAAAATCCGAAAGGGCCCGGAGTCCTCTCAGGATAATATGCGCCTTTTTTTGAACCACATAATCGACCAGCAATCCGTCAAAGGTGTCCACCTCGACGTTGGGATTTCCCTTGAGCGTCTCCTGGATCATCAGCATGCGTTCTTCCACTGTAAAAAGAGGCTCCTTTTTGGGATTGTGGAGAATGGCGATGATAACGCGGTCAAATATGTCAAGACCCCTTGACACAATGCTCAGGTGTCCGTTGGTGATGGGGTCGAAAAAACCTGGATAGATAGCGGTTTTTCTACAAGTTTTCATTCTTCGCTCAGCTCCTGATAAGTGGTTGGATGCGCATCAAACCATATGGCGCGTTCCCCTGCCTGCCCAACAGCCGATTCATAAATGCTGATCTTTGTATCCCCGTAAACCCTGGCATGCACCCGCGACAGTCGTCCCGGGCCGCCAGGAAGGTCGGTTGTTCTGGCGGTCTCAACCAAAACCCGGGCTGTAGCCGACAGGTTCCGTCCTGCGGCGATCTCAGCCAGCAGCTTGGGGCCCAGGCTGCTTGCATAAGGGGGGTCCAGAAAGACGAGATCAAATTTTCTTTTCAAGAACCCGTGCTCCCAGGGTATTCCTCTTGCCAGATCCCTCATCAGGACCCTGGCGCGATCCCCCTGTCCACATCGCTCAATATTTTTCCGGGTGAGCTGGACAGCCTCCTTAAGGCGATCGATAAAAATAGCGTATACAGCCCCTCTGCTCAAGGCCTCTATGCCCAGGCTTCCGGTCCCTGAAAAGAGATCCAGCACCTCATATCCGGAAAGATCCTGGCCCAGAATATTGAAGACCGCTTCCCGAACGCGGTCCGCTGTCGGCCGGATGCGGCGATCCTTAGGTCCCAACAGTATCCGTCCCCTCAACTGGCCGCCGGTGACCCTCATCCCGTTCCTTTTCCCAAAGTAGCCTGACAGCCGGAATCAAACAGGTTTAACCCAAAGTCCGGCAACGTTATGCCCGCGCGGGGGGTGACTGCCTCCCCTCCAAGACGGGACAAAAACCGTATACAGCTCGTGGGAACGGCAGCAGGGCGTTGGAATTCTTTCTGGTCCAGCCCCGAGGACAAACTCTCATAAGACGGTAGTCCTTTGCTGCCTTTCCATAAAGGCTATTAGGAGTCATGGGGCGGCCGCCGAGCGTTGTGTACGCATTTTGTTGTCCCGCCGCCAAAAGTTCCAGGCAAAGTGGCGCAATGTTATGTCCGCGCGGGGGGTGACTGCCTCCCCTCCAAGGCGGGACAAAAACCGTATACAGCTCGTGGGAACGGCAGCAGGGCGTTGGAATTCTTTCTGGTCCAGCCCCAAGGACAAACTTTCATAAGACGGTAGTCCTTTGCTGCCTTTCCATAAAGGCTATTAGGAGTCATGGGGCGGCCGCCGAGCGTTGTGTACGCATTTTGTTGTCCCGCCGCCAAAAGTTCC
>JAGHEC010000093.1 GCA_021159525.1 Deltaproteobacteria bacterium
GCCTTGTTCCCAGCCACCTGTCGAGATAAAAGCCGCCGAGTGCCCCCAAGGCAATGGAAAAGGCCATCGCGAGGCCGACCGTGCTCAAAAATCCCAGATCTTTGATGATCTTTTTCAGATCCTCGTCCATTGAGGTCGGCTCCAAGGGGAACGGCCGGGCTGACAGCGAATCAGACAGGTGCGTTCCTATCACAGGTTTTAGACCAAAGTCAACAGGTTTTTGCCGTCTTACCGCGACATTTCTTCAAATGCGCCGGCCGCGGCCCTCAGGGTTTTTTCTATGAGTTCTTCGGTGTGGGCCGTGGAGATAAAGGCGGCCTCAAAAGGCGATGGCGCCAAATAAATGCCCCGGGCACGCATGGCCTTGTAATACTGTTTGAACCGTCCCGCATCACTTGCCTTTGCCGTTTTAAAATCCGAAACAGGGGTCTCGGCAAAAAAGATCGAACCCATGGATCCAACGCGGTTCACCGTCAGTGGAATTCCTGCCTTTTCTGCCAGTGTTTTGAGACCTGAAAAAAGGGTGTCTCCCATCTTTTCAAGTTGTTGGTAGGGGTCCATTTGCCTGAGGGTGGTGAGGGTGGCGATGCCGGCGGCCATGGCCAGGGGATTGCCCGAGAGGGTGCCGGCCTGGTAAACATCGCCTTCAGGCGCCATTCGGAGCATGATCTCCCGTTTGCCGCCATAGGCCCCTACGGGGAGACCGCCGCCGATGATCTTGCCGAGGCAGGTGAGATCAGGATGGATGCCGCACCGTTCCTGGGCGCCCCCCGGCGCTACCCTGAAGCCGCTGATGACCTCATCAAATATGAGAATGGCCCCGAACGCGGTGGTGATCTCTCTGAGCCTCTGAAGAAAGGTGATGTCCGGAACAATCACGCCCATATTGGCGGGAACCGGCTCCACGATGATGCAGGCAATCTCGTGGCCGTATCGGTCAAACGCGGCATTGAGGCCCTCGGTGTCGTTGAAGGGGAGGGATAGGGTGTGTTTGGCCAGATCGTCCGGGACCCCCGGGCTCCCCGGGATGCCGAGAGTGGCCAGGCCTGATCCTGCGGACACCAGGAGGCTGTCGGCATGTCCATGGTAACACCCGTCAAATTTGACGATCATCTTCCTGCCCGTGACCCCCCTGGCCAGCCGGATTGCGCTCATGGCGGCCTCGGTTCCGGAATTGACCATTCGGACCATCTCGATGGCGGGGACCATGTCTACAATGGTCTCTGCCATGATGACCTCCAGCTCGGTAGGGGCCCCATAACTCGTCCCTTTGCCGAGACGCTCCTGTATAGCAGCCGTCACTGCGGGATGGGCATGCCCCAGGATCATGGGCCCCCACGATCCCACGTAGTCGATATAGGCATTCCCTTCGACGTCTCGGATGACGGCTCCGGATGCGTCGGCAATAAAGGGAGGGGTCATCTCCACCGACTTGCCGGCCCGCACCGGGCTGTTGACCCCACCGGGAATGGTCTTGCAGGCCCTCTTGAAAAGGGCTTCAGATTGATTCATCTTGGTCATCCTCCGAAAAATAGGCCATGCTGGTCTTTTTGAATTCCTTTTCGCTGAAAAGGAGGAGGTAATGGTTCACCTTGGCGGCGCGTGACATCCTTTCGGCGATTTCGCGGCATTGCCGCCGGCTGCTCCCGTGGACCATGGTATAAAGATTATAGGGCCAGTCCTTCCGGGATGCCCTGTGATAACAGTGGGTTACCTCGCGAAATCCCGCCAGGAGATCTCCGATCTCGTTGATCCGTTCATCCGGCGCCATCCAGGCGATCATGGCATTGGAGCTGAAGCCTGCCTCCTGGTGCCTGAGGGTGGCCCCGAACCGCCGGATGATGCCGTCTTTCTTGAGCCCTTTTATCCTTTCGATGAGCTTCTTTTCCGGGATGCCGACCTTTTTCGCGAGCAGGGCAAAGGGCGTGGGGTGGAGCGGAAGGTCTCCCTGTACGAGACTGATGATTTTCTTGTCGATGTCATCGATCATGCAGGTTTCCGGATGCGGTTTGGAGCGCCGCAGGCATCTTGCTCCGCCCGCCCGAAGGATGGGGCCTGAGCCGAGCAAAACGAGCGAAGAAGAGACGGTGCCCTTCCGGCAGTCGCGTCAGAAAAGCCCTCCTGCGCTGGTAATTGAGCTGTTACGTGAGGGAGAGAATCCCAAATTTGACCAAAAAGCACCGTGAACGGTTACGATGGCGGTTTGCTGTTTCGTAAGGCCTCGTGCCTTGCGCCTGTCTCCCGTGCACATATCCAATGGAAACGGGCTTGTCAAGCGTGATATTTTTGCATGAACATATTTTAGGTTGAAACAGGCGTGATTGTCGTGTATGAAGAACCTATTCTAAACCTCACGGCCTGAATTTTGCAGTCTCTTGGGGGGCCTGTCTGCCCCGCAGAACAGGATTGCTGTCCTGTGTCGGATCTCCGGACAGGTATAAATTCATTTTCAATCTTGCCATAAGTCGCCATGTTGTTCGCCTTTCAGAAGATCGTGGAAAAGCGGATCCAGGAGGCCCAGGGAAAAGGGGATTTTGAGAACCTTCCCGGCAGCGGTCAGCCGATCCAGTTGGAGGATGACAGCCATATTCCCGAGGAGCTGCGCCTGGCCTATAAGATTTTGAAGAATGCGGGCTGCATCCCCCCGGAGCTTCAGCTCCAGAAGGATATCAGACAGATGGAGGACATGCTGGAGGGCATACCGGATGAGAAGCAGAAGTACCGGCAGATCAAGAAGATCAACTACCAAATCATGAAACTCAATATGATGAGGAATCGGTCTCCTTTGCTGGAAGAGACAGAGATTTATTATAAAAAGGTGCTTGAAAAGCTGGCAGGAAGCTGACGATCATTGCACGCTGAGTGAGGATCAGGAGAACCTTCCATGGATATGAAGAGGGATTATTACGAGGACGTTCAGCTCTTTTCTTCAGGGGTGGTGGTCTTCTGGTTTGTTCTCCTGATGATCGGTCTGGCGCTGTTTCCTCTGTTCGTCAAAAACTACTATGTATATATGGCCAACTATATGGTCATCAATATCATTGTTGCGGTGGGCCTGAATCTTCTGGTAGGCTATACCGGCCAGATCTCCCTGGGCCATTCAGGCTTTTTTGCCATCGGGGCCTACGGCACGGTGGTCTTCATGTCGGAGGCCCATTTTCCTTTCCTCCTGGCCCTGATTGCGGCCGGTCTGGCTGCAGCCCTCTTTGGATTCCTCCTGGGTATCCCTGCTCTTCGACTCGAAGGACCTTATCTTTCCATTGCCACCCTGGGATTTGGCCTCACCATTACCCAAGTGATCGGTCGCGCGAACATTTTCGGCGGACGGCAGGGGCTTCACACCCCGGAGCTTTACATCGGTCCCTGGCATCTGAACTCAGACGTGGATTTTTATTATCTCCTAATTGTTATTACGCTTATCCTCGTCCTGGCCGGCCGCAATATGGTGAAGACCAAGGTGGGCAGGGCCTTTATCGCCATTCGCGACGCCGATATCGCGGCCGAGACCATCGGGGTGAATCTGACCTGTTACAAGACCCTGGCCTTTGCTGTGAGCGCATTTTATGCCGGCATTGGAGGGGGGCTTTACGCCTTTGTCCTTCGCTTTATCGAGCCTGAGATGTTCGGGCTGATGATGTCCATCATTTTCCTGGCCATGGTGGTGGTCGGAGGGCTGGGCTCCATCTTCGGGGCCATTGCCGGGGCCTGTCTGTTGAGTTGGCTGGATCTGGAGCTGAGAAATATCCTGAGCATCCCCTACGTGGGCCAATGGCTGGAAGCCCTGTCCAAGAGCTACTTTTCCATAACCGGGGTCAGCAACATCCAGTTTATCATCTACGGCCTGATAATGGTGCTCATCATGCTGTTTGAACCCCTGGGGATCTACGGGTTCTGGATCAGGACCAAGATTTATTGGCGTACGTGGCCCTTTTAACCGAGGTTTAAGACATGCTCGAATTTATTCAGACCCTTGTGAGCGGGATTGCAGTGGGAAGCTCCTATGCCCTCATGGGCCTTGCCATGGTGCTCATTTACAAGACATCGGAGGTCGTGAATTTCGCTCAGGGGGAAATGGCCCTCCTCACCAGCTTTCTGACCTACATGGTGCTGGAATACCATGGCTTTCCATTCTATGCTGCCTTTCCTTTAGCCCTTGTTTTTGCCGCCTTCCTCGGGTTTTTTCTGGAGTTTGCCGTCTTAAGACGGGCCAAGGAACCCAATATCTTGGGGATGATCATCATCACCATCGGGCTCGAGATGATCCTCATGGGGCTGGTTTCCTGGAAATTCGGGGCCGATCCCAAGACTATGCCCTTTCCCCTGTCGCCTTACGACAGCGTTCAGCTGGGATCGGTTTTCGTGAGCGCCCTGGAGGTGCTCAACTTCGGGGTGGCCCTTGCGGTCATGCTCATCCTCTTCGTGTTTCTCCGATATTCCAAATTGGGGGTGGCCATGAAGGCTACGCAGCAGAACAACATGGCCGCCCGGCTCATGGGGATTCGGACCAATCGCATTCTCATGATTACCTGGGGCATTTCCTCTGTGGTTGGCTGCCTGGCAGGGCTTCTGCTTTCTCCCATGACCATGCAGCCCTACATGATGTGGGACCCTATGCTTAAAGGGTTTGCCGGTGCGGTAATGGGCGGCATGACCTCTTTGCCGGGTTCGGTATTCGGGGCCTACCTCATCGGGATAATTGAAAATCTGTTCGGTCTGTATGTATCCATCGAGTTTAAATCCGTAGTGGCGTTTGCCGTGATCGTCCTGGTTTTGTGCATCAGACCGTCCGGGCTTTTTGCGCGTCACTATGTGAAGAAAGTGTAGCGCACATGGACGGTTTTGGATGTGGGGTATTTGCAGTGTCAATCTGCTGTGTGAAAGGTAGGTTGGATGAACGGTCAACGATCATACTAAAGGGAAAGGAGAAGGCAATGAAAATGAAAAGATTTCTGGTGGGGTTTTCAGCGGTTGTTCTGGTCCTGGGCATGGCGTTTGCGGTTAATGCCGAGGAAGGGGTTACGGATACTGAGATTCACATCGGCCAGTGGGGTCCTCAGACCGGACCTGCAGCGCCCTGGGGCTCTGTGGCCAGGGGCACGGACGCCTATTTCAAGATGATTAACGCTGAGGGAGGCATCCACGGACGGAAACTCATTCATCACATGTTTGACGACAGCTACAACCCGGCCAAGACCAAGGCAGGCGTCAAGGAGCTCCAGGAAGGGATCGGCATGTTCGCCTGGGTCTCGGGCGTGGGCACGGCGTGCGGCCTTTCGGTGGTGGATTATCTTATGCAACGCAAGATCCCCTGGGTCGGCCCCTCTGCAGGCTCTCTGCACTGGATCAACCCGCCCCGGGAATATCTCTTTGCCGTGTACCCGCTTTACTATATTGAAGCCAAGGCCCTGACACGGTATGCAGCGGAAAAGCTGGGCAAGAAACGTATTGCTATTGCGTATCAGAACGATGACTACGGCAAGAACGGGGTCAAGGGCGTTGCCGAGGTGTTGGAGAAGCTGGGTATGGAGCTGGTGGCCAAGGTTCCGGTTGAAAAGGCGGACATGGACATGAAGCCGCATGTCATGCAGCTTAAAAAGGCCAAGGCGGATGCGGTGCTTCTGTGGGTAACGCCGACGCACGCGGTTCGTATCGTTGGCACAAGCAGGGCCATGCAGTTTACGCCCCAGTGGCTGAGCACCAGCACCTGTTCTGATTTTCCGCTGATGTACAAGATCAGCAAAGGCCTGTGGGAGGGCGTAATTGCCGCCACATTCGGGGAACTTCCTGACGCCGATTGTCCGTTGCTGCAGAAATACAAAAAGGATGCCTACGGGAAGTTTGCGGCCAAGAACGAGCGATGGGGCCTCTTCTTCTATGCGGGGATTCTCTTTTCAGAGCCTCTCGTGGAAGGGATCAAGCGGTGTGGAAAGGACCTGACCAGGGAACGGCTGGTACGGGAGATGGAGAAAATAAAGGACTTCAAGGGAATCGGGGGCAGGATCAGCTATGCGCCCTTTGATCCGGCCCAGGGCTACGAATGCCGCCAGGGACAGAAGGAGGTGTTTCTGGTCAAGTGCCTGAAAAATGGACGATATGAAAAACTGACCGACTGGATGGAAATCCGATAGGTCTTGAGGTATGGCGCCGCTGGTCCACGCATCTGCGTGGACCAGCCGGGCAAGATTCCGTTGTTGCAGGGGGCCGGGATTGCCGGTCGGTCCCTGGCTCATCCGGGTCTTTTTCAAGCCGGTCCCATGTCATGCCATGGGCGCCCATCATATTTGAGAAACTGACTTATGGATTTCTTTAAGGTTGAAGACTTGGGTATATCGTTCGGGGGCCTGGTGGCCCTGGAAGATATCAATTTTTCGGTGAACAAGGGGTCTATCTTTGCCATCATCGGTCCCAATGGGGCGGGAAAGACGACCCTGTTCAACTGTATCAACGGTATCTACAAACCTGACCGGGGCCGGATCCTTTTCAAGGGTCGGGAGATCCAGGGCAAGAAACCGGACCGCATCGCCAGACTGGGCATTGCCCGAACCTTCCAGAACATCGAACTCTTCAGTCACATGAGCACGATGGAGAACCTTATGGCCGGCCGACACAATTTTATGAAGACCGGCCTTTTCAGAGGGTCCTTCATGTGGGGCAGGCGGTCGTTTTCGGGCCGCGAGGGGATCGCCAACCGGCGAAAGGTAGAAGAGATTATTGATTTGCTGGACCTTCAGTCGGTTCGCAATAAATTTGTGGGAAGTCTCCCCTACGGCATCCAGAAACAGGTGGAGCTGGGCCGGGCCCTGGCCCTGGAACCCGAAGTGCTCCTCCTGGATGAGCCGTGCGCCGGCATGAATTCGGAAGAAAAGCAGGACATGATCTTCTGGGTAAAGGATATCCAGGATGAGCTGGGGGTGACCATCCTCCTCATCGAACACGATATGAAAATGGTCATGGACATCTCGGAACGTATCCTGGCGATCAATTTCGGAAAGCCCATCATGGAGGGCACCCCCGAAGAGGTTCAAAAGAATCCGGAGGTCCTGAAGGCGTATCTCGGGGAGGAAGAAGGCATTGGCGACATTGCTTGAGATCAAGAATATCGAGACCTTTTACGGCCTGATCTATGCGTTGCGGGGGGTGTCTCTCACGGTTGAGGAAGGGACCATCACTGCCATCATGGGGAATAATGGGGCCGGGAAATCGACCATTTTAAAGACCGTGATGGGTCTTTTGGAGGATCAGCCGGACAAGGGGACCATCGAGTTCATGGGAAAGCGGATTGACGGCAAGGACACAGAGGTCATTGTGCGGCTGGGCATCTCCTATGTCCCCGAGGGCCGGGAGGTGTTCGAGGAGCTTTCGGTTCGGGAGAATCTCATGATGGGGGCCTACATCCGCAGGGACCGCTCCGGGATCAAAGAGGACAGGGAACGGGTCTATGCCTATTTTCCAATCTTGAAAGACCGGGAGGCGCAATGGGCCGGGACCCTTTCCGGGGGCGAGCAGCAGATGTTGGCCATCGGGCGGGCCTTGATGAACCGGCCCGAACTCCTTTTTCTGGATGAACCCTCGTTGGGGCTCTCTCCCATCCTTGTGAAGGAGATCTTCTCTATTATCCGTACCATCAACAGGGAAGGGGTGAGCATCCTGCTCGTGGAGCAGAATGCCCGCATGGCCCTTGCCATATCCGATATGGGGCTGATCCTGGAAAACGGGCGGTTTGTCATGAAGGGCAAGTCCAGGGAACTGATGGAAGACCGGGATGTGAAGGAGTTCTATATGGGTATTCGGAGCGAGGAATCGGCCAAAGGATTTCAGCGGTGGAAACGGAAGAAACGCTGGCGATGATGACAGAACCGGGAGTTGGATGATGACCATTGAAACCGCAGCCCTCATGTTCAAGACAACCGTGGAGAAGTACGGGGATCGCACGGCCATGCGTAAAAAGGAGTATGGCCTGTGGCGGGATATCTCCTGGAATGAATACTATGAACAAGCGAGGGCAGTTGGGGCGGCCCTGATCTCCATGGGTCTCGAGGCCGGGGAGTGTGTTTCCATTATCGGCGACAACTGCCCTGAGTGGGTCATCATCGACATGGGAGTCCAGTGTGCCGGGGGGGTGGCTGTAGGGGTCTATTCCACCAATGCCTGGCCCCAGGTAGAGTATGTCATCAGCAATTCCGATTCCAAGTTTTTCTTTGTGGAGAACGAAGAGCAGCTCGACAAGTGGCTCCAGTTTCGCGACAATGTTCCCTGTCTCAAAAAGGTGATCGTCTGGGACCTCGAAGGACTGCGCCATTTTGAAGATGAAATGGTCATGACCTTCGATGCGTTGCTGGAGATGGGACGAAAGACGTACCAAAAAGACCCCGGGCCTTTTGACACACGAATGAGACAGGTCACGCCCGAAGATGTTTCCATGCTTATCTACACCTCCGGGACCACCGGGCCGCCCAAAGGCGCCATGCTGACCCACCGGAATCTCATGTGGATGGGTCAGGCCATCACGAGGGAGAACCCCATGAGCGATCAAGACGAGGTCCTGTCCTTTCTCCCCCTGTGCCATGTGTTTGAGCAGCTCTTTTCCGTGATGGGACACATCACCCACGGGTATACGGTCAATTTCATCGAAAACCTCGATACTGTAACCGACAACATGATCGAAGTGTCTCCCACTGTGGGCTATGCCGTCCCCCGCATCTGGGAGAAATATCTTTCAGCGGTCTACATCCGCATGTCGGATGCTACCTGGTTCAAGAAGCTGGTATTCGGCCTGGCGCTCAAGATCGGCAAAAAGCGGGCCACCCTCATGATGAACTTCAAACCGGTTCCCTTTGCCCTGGAAATGCTCTACAAACTGGCCCACTTCGCTGTATTCCGCAAGCTAAAGGAGCGGATGGGGTTTGACCGGATGCGCATCGCCTATTCAGGGGCGGCCCCCATCTCGCCGGATGTGCTTCATTTCTTTCAGTCCATAGGGGTCAATCTGATAGAGGGATACGGCCAGACCGAGGATACTGGTGTGACGTGCGTGTCGCGTGTGGGCCGGGTCAAGTTCGGCACCGTGGGTCCCCCCATCACAGGCACGGAGGTCAAGATCGCAGAAGACGGCGAGATCCTGGTAAAATCCCCCAGTGTGTTCAAGGGGTACTACAAGAATCCCGAGGCCACAGCAGAGACCATCAAGGACGGCTGGCTCTACTCGGGGGACGTGGGGCAGATCGACGAAGACGGATACCTCAGGATCACGGATCGAAAGAAGGATATCATTGTTACTGCCGGGGGCAAGAACATCACGCCCCAGTATATTGAAAACAAGCTCAAGTTCAGCCCCTACATCAACGATGCAGTGGTGATCGGCGACAAGCGCAAATATATCACGGCCCTCATCATGATCGATGAGGACAATGTGGTGAAATATGCCCAGGATAACAAGATCCAGTTTTCCACCTACAAGGATCTGACCCGGAGCCCTGAGATCAACAGGCTCATCCAAAAAGAGGTAGACACGGTCAATGAAACCCTGGCCCGGGTGGAGCAGATCAAGAAATTCACCATCCTTCCCAAAAAGCTGTACGAAGAGGACGGCGAGGTGACGCCTACCATGAAGGTCAAGCGGAATTACGTGAACAAGGCCTTCGGGGATCTCATCGAGGCCATGTACAAGAGATAGAAACGCTATCGAGCCGGAACGCGGGGATTGCGATCCCTGTGCGGGGACCGGGCGTGACGGATGAAAAGTAATAGGTCAATAAACACGGGCAGAAGGGTTTTTCTTCCGCTCCCGGCACAACGTTCGCTGTTATCCCCCGAATTATTGAGCCGATACCATGAAAAGGCCCCTTATTAGACAAGGGGCTTTTTTTCTTGACATCTGTTTCTTGCTTTTTTATGGTCCATTGTCAGTTCAGGTGTTCATGTGGAGCTTAATAGGGAACGCCGTAAAAACGGGACGGGCCCGCCGCTGTGACCCTTTCCCTGTTTAAAGACATTTCAAGGAACAGGGAAACTCGCTTGGCAATTTGCGCCACTGTTGGGCGCCCGGGAAAGGCCGGGCGTCGGATGGGAAGGCCGCTGAGAGGGGAGGGGAGTCAGAAGACCTGCCTGAACGGTGGATAGTGACCTTCGCGGACAAAAGGTGACTGCGGGATCTTGAGGATAAAAAAGGGACATCCCCGGATCGATGGATATCGGCCCGGGGATTTTTTTGCCCGGGCCGGAGGCGGTGAATGAATACAAAACAGAGACAGGGAGGACTTGAGATGAAAAGAGCGGGTTTATTTTCAGGCCTGATCGCCTTGTTTGTATTTCCTGCCCTCTGCATGGCCGGGGGTGAGCAGGCAGGCGAGGATGCGGTGGAAACCCTGGATGAGGTTGTGGTCTCGGCCACAAAGACCGTTGAAAAGCGGAAAGACGTGCCTAACGCCGTAATTGTGATAAGCGACATGCAGATCGAGGAGTCGCCGGCCCGGACGCTCGGGGAACTCCTGGCCAATGAACCTGGACTGGACTGGCGGACCTATGGTGATTACGGCGGCGCGAGCGGAGAGATCCATATAAGGGGCATGGCGGGCAATGCCACCCAGGTGCGGGTCAACGGGGTTACGGTAAATTCGCCTTCCCTGGGACCTGCGGATGTCAGCAAGATCCCGCTCAACAGCATTGAACGGATCGAGGTGGTCAAGGGGTCGGGCTCGGTCCTGTACGGATCCGGGGCCATGGCAGGGACCATCAACATTATTACCAAGCGGCCTGTGCGCGAGGAAACCGCTCTCAAGGCGAGTGCGGGGTACGGGACACACAGCAGCTACCGGATTTCAGCCGAGCAGGGCATGTTCCTTGCCGGCGATGTGGGCTATTATTTGACCGCCAATCGGTACAAGACCAATGGATTTCGTTCCAACAGCGATATGAGCCACAATGACGCCTCCATCAATCTGGTCCTGGACAAGGGCGACATCCTTAACGTCAGCCTCTACGGCGACTATATCTACCGGGACTTTGGCCGGCCTGGAGTACAGACTCCGCCCGGCACGCAGAGTTATTATCTGAACGGTGTCGAGCTGTACAACAGCGAGTCCGGCAGTCTGCTGGACAGGGGGAGGGACAACGACGCCCATGCCGTCCTGAATGTGACCAGCCGGCCTGCGGACTGGGTGGATCTCAAGCTGCGTGGGGATTATACCTATATGGAATCCTACAACTATGACCGATGGGTGTTCTTGGGGTTTGGCGGGGGTTCCAGGACATGGGTTACCAATGAGGTCTTTGGACTTGAGGGGGATGTGGACCTGAGACCCTTTAAAGGTGCCAATCTCCTGGTAGGCGCGGAATACAAGCACTACGATTGGGAGAACGAGAATATCAGGCTGGACGGCTTCGGGGCTGATGTGCCGGGTTCCAGCACAGAGGCCGACGCCGGGCTGCATAGCACGGGTGTCTATGCAGAAGGCCAGTACCGACCCTGCCGGTATGTCAAGGGCCTGGCAGGGATCCGGCATGAGGATCATTCGGTTTTCGGGACCGAGGACCTGCCACGTTTTGGCCTGATCATCAACCCCGTGAAAAGCACTGCCCTCAAGTTTACCTATGGCAAGCACTTCCTGGCGCCCACGCCGAACGATCTTTACTGGCCCAGCGATCCTTTTGTCAGCGGGAATCCCAACCTGAAGCCTGAAAAGGGGTGGCACCTGGACATGGGGGTGGAACAGGCCCTGCTTGACAACAAGGTGTTTGTCTCCCTCACCTATTTCGACTGGGATTTGAAGGATCGAATTATATGGGGGCCGGATGCGAACTGGGTCTTCAAACCCCAGAACCTGAACAAGGCCAAGGCCAGGGGATATGAGGCAGGGGTAAAGGTCGGTCCCTTTTATGACCTGAGCCTTTCCCTTGCATATACCTATACGGACGCCGAAGAGGAGACCCTGTATGTGACCCGCCGGGCCACCTACACTCCCAAGCACCAATTCCGGGGCAATTTGACCTACTGGGCCCCCTTCGGCCTGACCGGGGTGGTTACCCTCCGGTATGTGGGGGATCGGGACTATTATGGGGCAAACGATGCCCTCGCCTATCCTGCCCATACCCTTGATTCCTATGTCACCGTTGACCTGAGAGTGGAACAGCGTCTCTATGACCACTGGATCTTTTCGCTCCAGGCCGATAACCTGTTCAACTCATCCTATGACACCTATTTCGGCTCCTTTACCGATCAGATGACCGGAAATAGGACCATGGCCGCTTTCCCGGGGGCCGGCCGGTCCATCATGTTTCAGGTCGCCTATGAGTTCTGAGAAGGATTTGCAGTATGGCCATGGGGGCGCCCCGCAGCGCCCATGACCAGGCTGGGGGGCTGAGCTGTTAAGACATTGCTTTTTTAAGGCGAGTATAGAGAGAATCAGCTTTGTGGTAACAGCTCAATATTGAGGGGAAACGCAGTTTCTTTGGTAAGCAACCCCGGGATAAGAGGGATTTTCTTCCGCTCCGAGTCTCCGGGCTGGTCTCTTCTACGGACTTACTCCCGGGGGATACCTGCCCCCTCCGCGTTCCCGGTCATCAGGAAAAAGCGCCCTGATAACCGGGCCGCGGCTTCCCCCGGCAGTAAGTCCGGAAGAGACGGCGCCCTCTCGACAGTCGCGTCAGAAAAACCCTCCTACCCCTTTTTATTGAGCTATTACGTTCACGGGCTCTTGAGATCTCCCTGATACGCTGATATGAGAAAATCGCATCAGCTCAATAATTGGGGGATAACAGCGACCGTACCACCGGGCAGGAAGATTTTTCTTGTGCTCCGGGCCTCCGGGCCGGTCTCTTCAGTGACTTATCTGCGGGGGACA
>JAGHEC010000462.1 GCA_021159525.1 Deltaproteobacteria bacterium
CTTCTTAACTATCCCCTGTTCGAGCAGGATATTGACGCTGCCGGTAAGGCTCGATATCAGCTCCTCTCTGCGGGTTCCCCTGGCGAACAGAAACGCCTCCAGGGTCACCAGGCCCTCCCCTCGGGATGTAATAAAATCGAAGGCCGGCGGGAGTTCCTGCAACGGCTGTTGGATCATATCGATATACCACGAGAAGAGCTTCTCAGGGGCCTCTCCCCGTTTCACATGCCCGCTCAGAAGCAGGTATCCATGGTCCCATGCCAGGCTGGATCGGCTGATATAGAGGTCGCCCGACCTCAGGGCCCATGCCATATGGATAGGACCGCATGGGAAGCCTTCCCATTGGCCCTTTGGCGCGGTTAGCTCCAGATGAAGATCCGATTTTTTCATGAAGCCCGTCACGGCCTCCTGCCAACCGCCACTGGCCGACAACCCGGCAGAGGGAAGGCTGTCGCCCGCTTTGCCCGGGCCTTTCTTGAAATAATTGATTATTTCAGGAGAGACAAGGTCAGAGAAATGCAGAAAATCGGAATGGATAGTCGCTTCCCCCCGAATCCCGTCCCATCCTTTTAGGTTCGCCTCCACGTGCAGCGGGGTCTTTCCCAGTTTCAGATCAAGGGAATTGATGAAAAGATCTTTTCCTTTGAATGCCACGGCCAAACTCCCGTCTTCGACCGCAAGGGGGAACTCGCCCGCAGAAAAAGATAGATCAGTCCCGTTTGCCTCGCCGTTTGCCACAATCGTCTCAGGCCGCGACCTGAATCCCTCGATAGCCGCCTCAAAGCCAAGGGCGCCTTTGGCCGTCAAACTACCCTTTTTAAAGCGGATCCCCAAGTCCTGCAACCGGAGATTCCGGCTGGTGGTATTGAGATGGAACCACCCTTCTTTTGTCAGGTCGTATGTGCCGGCCAGTTCAAGCCCTGATTCACCCGAGGAACAGGTGACCCGAGAGAGAATCAACCGTTTTCCAGGTTCGATTCGGCCGCTGAAGGCCAGGTCCGCACCCTTGACAAAAGGCGCAACGGTCATGGATGGGGTTTCAAAAGAGGCTCCTCTTGGGTCCAGGTTTCCCTGAAAGCGCCAATCGTTAATCTCTTTGGCAAGGGTCAACCGACACGGAACCGGGCCTCTGAAAAACAGGCGGGAACCAAGATCCGGATAAAACCGGTTGATCAGTTCCATCATGTCTGCCTGCCCAACCATTCGGACCGCACCGGTCTCCCACGATTGCCCGATCTCGCCCACAGCCTCCACCTCAGACCTCCCCCACCGGCCTTTTGCTGCAAAGTCCCTTTTTGGGCCATCCACGATCAGTCTTGCCTCTTTCAGGAACACTGGGAAGATCAATCCCGCACTGCTGCCCACAGCACAATCTTTGAAGATAAGGCCGGCTTTCAGGAGCCTGGGAGAGGGCCAGCCCTTTTCATACCCTATCTCCACGGTTCCCTCGACCCATCCTGTAGCTGAGGAAAATCTCTCGATCTGGGTGCGCATGTTATCAGGAACCAGGGGAATATCCTTCTGCTGCATCAGATCCTGAATCCGGAGGGATGCGGTCGCGGTCACACGGAGATCGGGGATGCCGTCATAGAGGCTCTTGACCAGAAGGGTTCCCTCCTGAATGGCCGAGTCCCTGAAATGGCCCGTGACGCAGGACACGCAGAGACTGCCCTTTTCTATCGAGACCTTCCCGCAAACCCTTTCCACGGGGATGATGTCGTAATTCCCAAAGGCAGTCAGATCTGTGCAGGTGAGCTGCAACAGGAGCGCCCCCGCGTTCTCCGACATATCCAGATCCCCGATCTCATGGAGGGTTCCGTTCAGAGAGAAGCGGTCTACACGCACACGGCCGCCTGAAAAGATGGGAAAAAGCGAGGTATCGACCCACGAAGATACCAGGGATGATGGAAAGATCCTCCGGAACGTCTCCACTGTCATGGCATCGGCTGTCACATTCAGGTCGAGATGAGGATCGCTCCTGTTTTTGAAATCAAGTCTTGAACGAACGTTCAGGGCAAATCCGGGACCCTTCACCTGAAAGGACGGAACATCAAGCGCTGATTCTGAAAAAGAGGCCTTAAAGGGAACATCAAGCCTGTCAAAGGAAAAGGATTTCGCATCGCCTTCATCGCTGATAGCGAAGTCAACGCCCTTCATGGCGATCTCACCTGTTGCCGCAATGCCTGCCCTGAGAGCTCCCTCGACCGTCAATTGCATATCTGCAGTCCCTTTTCTTACTGGCACATCTGGAAGGCGGATGTTCGACAGGGGAATGCCAAAGGCGCTTGCCTTCATATGACCGGACGGTCCGGATGCAGGGTCCGCAGCAATATGCCCCGTTATAGAGAAAGGGAATGCGTCTCCCTGCCACTCGATGTTTCCGCTGACCGCGGCGTGAAATGCAACCGGATCGCCGGCCATTCGGGACAGGGTGAGAGAAAGGGAGCTTAATCCCAAGGGCACGCCTGCCACTGAAACCCGGCCCCGCTCCACGAGCACGCGGGGAAAGCCGGCCAGGATTTTGAGCGGGATCTCCTCAAGAAGCGGGTCCCATCCGGAGGCGGAACAGGAAGACCCGCGGCCGTCTATCCGGATCCGGGGATCCTCAAGGGCCAGAAGGGTAGGAACAACCTCTCCCCGAAGCAATTGAGGCAGGGAAAGGGTGATCCGGATTTTGGATGCGGTCAGTCCCGGTCCACCATCGGACGTGCGGAGCTCAAGATTGCAGGCCCGAATCCCGATCCCTTTCCAGAAAAGAAACTGGATCTGCTCTGCATGGACGTCAATCCCTGTCCTTTCCGAAAGGCGCTTGAGCAGGTAGTTTTGAACCCCTGGCCGATAGATCAGCGAATGGAGAAGGAGGATTGATCCGCAACACAAAAGGAAAAGGAGCAATGTTAAGAAAAGGATAGGCCTTAGATGTCTGAATGCCATTGCTCGAAGTAGTCGGCCAAGATTTTTGAGTGGTCAAAGGCCAGAGGCACGGGGAGGGAGCCGCGATGAAAAATCCCGATCTCCACGGCGTCGTCAGCGGCCTTGGGCACCCCGTCTGCCCTGGCCACAAAGACAACCGAGATGGTGTGATGACGCGGGTCCCGCAAGGGATCCGAATAGGCCCCCAGTTGATACAGGAGTTCCACCTCCAGGGACGTCTCCTCCAAGGCCTCTCTCCTGGCCGCTGATTCCAGGCTTTCCCCGTAATCCACAAACCCGCCCGGCATGGCCCAGCCGGGAGGAGGGTTTTTCCGGCGGATCAGGACGATAAAGGGCCCTGAATCCGAGATATCCGTCCCCACATGACGGGGCTCAAGTTCGATGATAATATCAACAGTGGGAAAGGGGTTGCGGTATTTGTAGACCATGTTCCCGCAGTGGGGACAAACAATCCAGTCTTTCATGATATACTCTAATCCGGGAGACGCCAATCAAAACGCGGGCTCCCTGCTCTGACAGGTTTCAAGCGGCTCTCCAACAGTCATGCCAAGTCCCCGGTGTGCGGCCATCCGTCTCGAAGACCCCTTAACCGTAAGCACCGGATCATTCCAGTAAATGTAGTAATGCTTAACCGGTTTTCCCTGCCCGCAGTGCTTAAAGCACAGCTTTTGCAGGCGGGTGCAATCATAGATTCGTTCATAGCGTTTGCCCATTTTTGAGGCGAGTTCTCTGCATACGAAGGTTCTGACAGGCTCTTTATCGGTGAGGATGCAATAGACATGGTTCCCTTTGGCGTCAAAGGAATTGGCGTATTTCTTTTCCACGAACCTCAGCTTTGCGCCGTCGGTGCCCCCGCCTTCCGAAGGCCACCAGTGGATGGGAATATTCCTCTTCCGGGCCAGTTTTTGAATATGAGCATTGAGCTGACCCGCCTGCAAAAGCTGTGCTTTAAGCACTGCGGGCAGGTCGGTTAATATTCTCATAACGCCGTTGGACAGCCGTCTGAACCCCAGGCTTCGGAGAAGCCTGACCACCCCTGCGGGGAAAAACAGGAAGAGAATATATCCCCTGATAATAACTCGATCGAAGCAAAAATATTTAAACTTGATATTTTTTGAAAACTGTTGAAGAAATGAATTGTTTATGGGTGTTTCTCCGGTCAATGATAGTTTGCAAACGATTCATACCGGATTACCCATGAAAAATCAATTCAAAGACAGATTTAGGGGGGTGTGATCTACGCTCCCCAGTTAAAGGCAGGGGGCTAAAGGACGTCAAGATGGCAATATAAGGACAATTACTCCTTATCAATCAATATCCGGGAATTGCCCCGGCTGAAAATATTAACCATCATGTCATTAGCCCTCTGCCTATAGCCCCTTTCGGAACTTTAGTTTGGTACTGCACCTGACCCCCTTATGCGCCAGATGAACCAAATGAACCAAACCAACCAGACGGAATCGTTTCTCGCGTTTCTCGCCTTCGCCCCTTTCTCGCTCTCAACCACCCACATTTTATCTTGACAACCAACCCCAATAAAGTTAAAAAGTTCATCCCATGAACACCTACGAGCAGGGGATACGCTACCGCCTCCTCAAGATCCTGAGCGAAGACTCCTCCCTCACCCAGAGGGAGATGTCGCGTCGCATGGGCATATCCTTAGGGAAACTCAACTATTGTCTCACAGAGCTTGCCAAGAGGGGATTCGTGAAGATCCATCGTTTCAAGGATTCCTCCAACAAGACCAAGTATATGTATCTGTTGACCCCCAGGGGTATGGAAGAGAAGACCCGTGTGGCCATGAGTTTTCTCAAGAGCAAGGTGAAGGAGTACGAGGAGATAAAGAGGCAAATCAAGGAACTGAGCGTGGAGATTGAAGGGAAGGACGGGGAGGGTATTTTTTCAGAGGAAGTGCTGGAGGCCCTGGACGGAGTATCCTGAAAGTTTAGCGGGGTATGTATTTTTACAAAAAAGCTAATGATAAAATTCGGTTACACCATTCATTCCCCTGTAACCGAAGGAGCGGAGCAGTGCCCCTTAACCCCTTCTCGCTTTTCTCGCTCGTCTCGCTGACGTGTTTGTCGCAGATTGACACACCAGATCAACCAAACCAAGCAGATAAACGAAACCCATCCCCCATTTCACATAGAGCAGGAAAAAATGGCAAAACTAACATTAGGCTTTTGTCATGAAAAACGTTAGAAAAATTTACGTTTTTTGCAACTCATGATATCAATGCAAGTTCCTGAGTTAAAACACTTAATCC
>JAGHEC010000065.1 GCA_021159525.1 Deltaproteobacteria bacterium
CTACCCTGCACGGCCATAACACCGCGGCACTTTGCATAACATCTTATCCGGCGGGACAACAAAATGCGTACGGAGCGCTCGGCGACCGCCCCGATACTCGTAATAGCGTTTATGGAAAGGCGGCAAAGGACTACCGTCTTATGAAAGACTGTCCTTGGGGCTGGGTCAGAACGAATTCCAGCGCTCTGCCGCCGTTCCCACGAGCTGTACTCGGTTTTTGTCCCGTCTTGGAGGGGAGGCAGTGACCCCACGCGCGGGCGGAATGCTTTTGCGCTTTGGGCGAAAGCTGTCTGGTTGAGGCCGGCAGGGGGCGCTTAGGAAGTGATAAGTTCTTGTGATATAAAGCACATACAGCGATTCGGGCCAAGTGCTGGCCTGTGGACCGAGAGTGCATTCAGGGGGGGGGAGATGATCAGTCTTCAGTTTCAGCGCGAAAATGAAAACAGGTCTTTTTTTTCTTGACACGAAAACACAATTTTGTATAGGTTTCCCTCGAAATAAAATTTTCTGAGAAGCCCCCAACTTGGAGCCGGAAAATGACACTCGAAAATCTCCTGTCAAATAAGAGGTCCCAAATCATCAAACGATGGCAGGACGCCATCATTGCATCATATCCCAAAGACAGTCAGGGATTTCTCAAGAGAACCAAGAGCCAGTTTGCAAATCCTGTTGGATGGATCATAGCGAAGGAAATCGAAACCCTGTATGATGAAGTAATCAGGGGCGAGGATGCGGAAAAGATCGCTGCGTGCCTTGAGACCATCATTCGCATCAGGGCGGTTCAGGATTTCAGGCCTTCCCAGGCCGTGGCCTTTGTCCTTGAGCTGAAAGACATCGTCAGAGAAGCATTGGGAATCGGCCCCTCCCCTGAGATGGACGCGCTGGACAGGCATTTGGACAAGGTTTTGTTGATAGCCTTTGACGTTTACTCGAAATGCCGGCAAAAAATTTATGACATTCGCGTCCGCGAGGTAAAGAATCAGGTGGGGAAACTATTGGAGAGAGCAAATCTCATTGTCGAGATCCCGGAAACGGCGCCCGGGGTTCGAGATGATAACGTCAGCACATCTCTTTGAGAAATGAGGTAACCGTCTATGAATTTCTTTCTGAGCATTATTTTTTCCTTCTTCGCAGTGGTGGTGGTTGTGTTGATTCCCTGGATAGGTGTGGGAGCCCTGGATCTGCGCGTTTTATTCGGGATCGTTATTCCCTATGCGGCCATGGCCACCTTTTTTGTGGGGATTGTAGTCCGGGTGATAGACTGGGGCCGGTCGCCGGTTCCTTTCCGGATACCGACGACTGCCGGCCAGGAGTGGTCCTTTCCATGGATCAAGAGAAACCGGATCGACAACCCCAAGGGCTTGGGCGGGGTGATTATGAGGATGCTTTTTGAAGTGCTGACCTTCCGTTCCCTTTTCAGAAACACCCGCCTTGAATACCGAAGGGTGAACGGCGTTCCCAAGATTGACTACGAATGGGAAAAATGGCTCTGGCTGGCCGCCATCCTGTTCCATTATTCCTTTTTGGTCATATTCCTTCGGCATTTCCGGTTTTTTATGGAGCCGGTTCCTGCTTTTGTGACGCTGCTTCAGAAACTTGACGGCTTTATGCAGATGGGAGCCGCGCCCTTTAACGGTTTTGGCCTTCCCGGCGTATATCTGACCGATATGCTGTTGATGGCCGCTGTAACATGGCTCCTTCTGAGGCGCATTCTCTATTCCCAGATGCGCTATATCTCCCTGCCCGCAGACTTTTTCCCTCTTTTCCTCATCCTTTCGCTTGGTTTTACCGGCATGCTGATGCGGTATCTCCTCAGGGTTGATGTGACCAAGGTTAAGGAACTGGCCATTGGCCTGTTCAAGTTTTCGCCGGCTGTTCCGGAAGGAATCGGTGTGATTTTCTATATCCATTTGTTCATTCTGTGCGTGTTGATCGCTTATTTTCCATTCAGCAAACTCATGCATCTGGCCGGAGTGTTTCTCAGCCCGACCAGAAACCTGTCCAACAACAGCCGGTTTGTCAGACATGTGAATCCGTGGAATTACCCCGTGCCGACCCATACGTATGAGGAATATGAAGACGAGTTTAGAGACCTGATGATCGAGGCCGGTTTGCCTGTAGAAAAAGAGCCCGACGCAACCGCAGGATCAGAAGAAAAGGAGTAATCATGGCAACTACCCCAAAACCAGAAGAAACCGCAAAGATAGATCACCGCCCACCGTTGTTCGAAAAGGGCTGGATGGATAAGCCGGCCGAGATCAGGCCCGGCATTTACTGCTATGGCTCCAAGCCCAAAAACCTGGAATATGTCGGGATGCCATTTCCCAAGGAGTGGAATCCTGAGAATGAAGACTGGCACTTGCCCGAAAACTGGAAAGAGATCATCCAGGAAGGCTTCAAGGATCGTCTGGACCGTTTCAGGTCGCTCAAACTTTTCATGGATATCTGCGTCAGATGCGGGGCCTGCGCAGACAAATGCCACTTTTTCATCGGTTCGGGCGACCCCAAAAACATGCCGGTCTTGAGGGCCGAACTCCTCAGATCGGTCTATCGGAAAAACTTCACCACAGGCGGTAAGCTCCTGGGCAAATTCGCCGGGGGACG
Organism: Deltaproteobacteria bacterium; assembly: GCA_021159525.1. Taxonomy (GTDB): domain Bacteria; phylum Desulfobacterota; class DSM-4660; order Desulfatiglandales; family Desulfatiglandaceae; genus AUK324. Next base: position 2,605 of record JAGHEC010000065.1, read on the forward strand.
GGAGCTGACCGAAGACGTGCTCAAGGAGTGGTGGTACTATCTGTATCAATGCACAGAGTGCCGGCGATGCTCCCTCTTCTGTCCTTACGGAATCGACACGGCCGAGGTCACCATCCTGGGGAGGGAGCTGACGAATCTCCTGGGGCTCAACACCGACTGGATTGCCGCGCCAGTGGCCAACTGCTACCGGACAGGGAACCATCTCGGCATCCAGCCTCATGCCTACAAGGACATGCTCGAGTTTTTTACCGATGAGATCGAAGACATCACCGGCATTCGGATGGAACAGGACTTTAACCGCAAGGGCGCGGAGATTCTCTTCATCACGCCCTCAGGCGATGTCTTCGCCGATCCGGGGACCTATACATGCATGGGCTATATGATGCTCTTTCACTATCTCAAGTCCCTTGGGCTCGATATTACATGGAGCACCTATGCATCGGAGGGGGGCAACTTCGGCTATTTTACCTCCCATGAGATGGCGAAACGCCTCAACGCCAAGATGTATGCAGAGGCAAAACGTCTTGGGGTCAAATGGCTTCTGGGCGGGGAGTGCGGCCATATGTGGAGGGTCCTGAATCAGTATATGGATACCTTCAACGGTCCGCCCGATTTTATGGAAGAGCCGGTTTCGCCCATCACCGGGACCAAGTTTGAAAACGCCAAGACCACCAAAATGGTTCATATTATTGAATTTACAGCGGACCTTATGAAGCACGGCAAGCTCAAGCTGGATCCCAGCCGAAACGACAATCTCAAGGTTACATTTCATGATTCCTGCAACCCGGCCAGGGGCATGGGTTTCTTTGAAGAACCCAGATATGTCATCAAAAATGTTGTCAATCACTTTTACGAGATGCCCCCTGAGACCATTCGGGAACAAACATTCTGCTGCGGAAGCGGGGCGGGGCTCAATGCCGGTGAAAACATGGAACTCCGCATGCGCGGCGGACTTCCCCGGGCCAATGCAGTAAGATATGTGCACGAGAAATACGGGGTCAACATGCTGGCCTGCATCTGCGCCATTGACAGGGCCGTATTCCCGGATCTGATGAATTATTGGGTACCCGGCGTGGAGGTTACGGGGGTGCATGAAATGGTTGCCAATGCCTTAGTTTTCGAAGGGGAAAAGAAGAGAACCACGAATCTCCGTGGGGAACCCCTGCCAGGAATGGAGGATGAAGAGGATGTATGATGGCGGAAAAATTATTGTCGGCCTGATTATCGGCCTCGGCCTGTTTCTCTCCCCTTTTTTCTACAATGCAGGGAAGGCCGCCAAGGCGCCGGCCCCGGAGCTGACGCCCAAGGCCAAGGAGGCCAAGGTATGCGTGGAGCCGGCGAGCTATATGAGGGAATCCCACTTTACCCTGTTGGATGAGTGGCGGCATACAGTGGTCCGGGACGGGGAGCGGTACTACAAGGGCTCTGAGGGCAAGCGTTATTATAAGAGCCTGCAGAGAACCTGCCTGGAATGCCACTCGAACTACTCCAAATTTTGTCTGGAGTGCCACAACTACCTGGATGTTGATCCCTATTGCTGGGACTGCCATATTCAGCCGGAGGAGAAAAAATAATGGGCCTAGACAGAAGAGAATTTCTCAAGATAGCCGGTATGGCCGCCCTGTTCGGTCTTGGAGGGAAGGCGGCTATTGACATATTCGCCCCCGGAGAACTGGAAGCCTCCATGGAGGGCATCCCCGTTTCCAAGGGAAAACGCTGGGCCATGGTGATTGATATTCGCAAGTGCCTTGCCCAGCAGGCCAAGGACAAAGACGGATGCAAGCAATGCATTATCGCCTGCCACCGGGCGCACAACGTTCCGGATTGGGGAGATCCCAAGATCGAGATCAAATGGATCTGGCAGGATTCCTTTGAGCATTCGTTCCCGGATCAGCACAATCCCTATATCGAGGAGGAATTGCGGCATCAGCCGGTTATTTTGATGTGCAATCACTGCGTGAACCCCCCCTGTGTAAGGGTATGCCCGACCCAGGCGACTTTTAAGAGAGAGGAAGACGGCATTGTTTGCATGGATATGCACCGCTGCATCGGATGCCGTTTCTGCATGGCCGCCTGTCCCTATGGGTCAAGAAGCTTTAACTGGGGTAACCCGAGGAAGGCCCCCAAAGAGCTGAACCCAGACTATCCCACCAACCGGGACTACCCAGAAAGGTGCAAGGGCGTGGTTGAGAAGTGCGATTTCTGCGTGGAACGTATTGCGAGAGGCGAGCTCCCCGCGTGCGTGGAGGCGTGCGACAAGATTAAGGCCCATGCATTGACATTCGGTGACTTGGCCGATCCGAACTCAAATGTCAGAAAACTGCTCAAGGAGCATTATACCATTCGTCGCAAGCCCGAACTGGGCACTGAACCCAACTTATTCTATATTGTATGAGGTGATTATGCTTGACAGGGCGCTAAAGGGAAGTCAGGGATATTGGGGATGGCTGGTCTTTCTCCTGGTCTTGATGGGGATAGGGGCCGGATGCTGGCTCTACCAGTTTTTTGAAGGCCTCAAGATAACCGGCATGAGCAGAGATGTATCATGGGGCCTATATATCGGGCAACTCACCTATTTCGTGGGGGTGGCCGCCTCCGGCGTCATGGTGGTTCTCCCTTGTTATCTTCATAATTACAAGGCATTCGGCAGGATTACCATCCTGGGCGAATTCCTGGCCGTGTCGGCCATTATCATGTGTCTGCTCTTCGTTTTTGTGGACCTGGGCAATCCGGTGCGGATAATGAATGTGATTCTATACCCCACGCCCAATTCCATCCTATTTTGGGACATGATCGTGTTAAATGTGTACATGCTCCTCAATATCATTATCGGATGGAATGTCCTGGCCGCCGAACGCAAGGGGATTCACTACCAGAAATGGATCAAGGTCCTGATCTACATTTCTATCCCCTGGGCCTTCAGCATACATACGGTTACGGCTTTTCTGTATGCGGGTCTGCCTGGCAGGCATTTCTGGCTCACGTCGATCATGGCGGCCCGTTTTCTCTCTTCGGCCTTCTGTGCCGGCCCGGCCCTGCTTATCCTCTTGTGCCTGATTGTCCGCAAGGTTACCAGGTTTGACCCAGGAAAAGAGCAGATTCGAACCCTTGCCGGGATCGTGACCTACGCCATGCTGATTAATGTTTTCTTCTTCCTGTTAGAGCTCTTTACCGCGTTTTACAGCCAAATCCCCGGGCATATGCACCCGATCGTGTTCTTGTTTAAGGGGCTGGACGGTGTTGGCAATCTGGCGCCCTGGATGTGGGCTGCCACCGTATTTGCAGTCATCTCCCTCATTCTTCTGGTGGTTCCCTCCACCCGACGCAATGAAGGCACGCTGGCCGTGGCCTGTGCCGTGCTCATAGCCGCTACCTGGATAGACAAGGGATTAGGGCTGATCGTTGCTGGTTTTACGCCAAATCCCTTTGAGACTGTAACAAAATACTGGCCCACAACGCCTGAGGTCCTCATTACCATCGGCGTACTGGCTACGGGGTTTTTCGTCCTGACCGTGTTGTACAAGGTGGCTACCTCCATAAAAACAGAGGTGGCGGCGTAAATGCAATAAGAATTTATGCAAGGGGCCGATTTCCATAGGCAATCGGCCCTTTTTTAATCCGGGAGGCCAGGGGAAGAGATGGGCCTCCAAAAAGGGCCAAATTCAGCGGCTGTCGAAGGTAAAAAAGCTTGACAGTCAAAAATGAGTCTGATAAGAAACCGCATGTTTTAGGAGGAAAGGCGGTAATTCTGCCTTGGGCATTTGCCTGAAGGCAATGGATTTTTAATTATTATTCAGGAGGTTAAGACATATGGCCTATGAAGTTGTGGTGGATCCGGAGAAATGTGAAGGGTGTGAGGAATGTGTTGAGGTCTGTCCGGTGGACGTCTATGAAATCGTAGACGACAAGTCTGTTCCTGTCAATGCGGAAGAGTGCCTGGGATGCGAGAGCTGCGTTGAGGTATGTGAACACGACGCAATTACAGTAACCGAGGTATAAGTCCTACAACAGATCGACCGACCCATTGAGGCGTTGTCCCATCCGGTTAACACAGGGGGTAACGCCTTTTTTGTGCGGCGACCCTGCGGCATGGGATTGGATCCTGATCATATCGCGATACAGGGCCTGAAGAACTCTGTGATCTGTTGCTGTTATCATACAAAAGGATAAATACGGGCGGAAAAATCATGCGTATCAGCTCCATACTTAGGGGGATAAGAGTGAACGTAGTGCCGGGACAGGAGGATTTTTCTTCCGCTCGGGGCCTCCGGGCTGGTCTCTTCAGTGATTTATCTGCGGGGGACACCCGCCTGCCAAGGCCAATTGAGCGTTATTGCCAAGACTTTCGTCCCGTGGATCTGCGATGGCAGAAGGAAGTAACATGGGTAACAAGGCAATGGCGGGCAGGCTTGCCCC
>JAGHEC010000403.1 GCA_021159525.1 Deltaproteobacteria bacterium
GCCATCCGAAGGATGGGGAGTCCGAGCAAAGCGAGGACAAACCGGGGACCCATCCGAAGGATGGGGAGTCCGAGCAAAGCGAGGACAAACCGGGGACCCATCCGAAGGATAGGGTCTGAGTCGAGCGAAGCGAGCGAAGGAGAGACGGCGCCCTCCCGGCAGTCGCGTCAGAAAAACCCTCCTGCCCCGGGTTATTGAGCTGTTACCCTGTGAGTATAGGAAAGGGCTTCGCACGTGTCAACACGAGCCTGCTCTGGATCTTTTTATTGCCATATGGCAATCCTGGCCCTCAGGGCCAGGCTGGAGATGAATGCCTGTCTGAGAGGCTAAACCTGGAGTACCGGAGTAATAGAAAAACCAAAGGCGGCAGTGAGTTTTCAGGAACTGACCTTCCCTTGGGCCATTCAAGTTGCAGTAGGCTGAATCCCTGCCGCGGATAGCTAAAACCGGTCCTCCAGGTCAGGATCTATACTTAGGAACAGGAGGCGGCTGAAATCTCTCCAACCGCTTCCTGAGCGATTTTTGTTGTATTATGACCTCGTTTGTTATATAGATAATTTCGACATGCATGCATACCCGGTCATTTTGAAACAATCTTGGTTGCCAATCCACCTGCGCACCTTGGGCAATTTAAATTCCAATAGAAGAAAGGAGGTGAGGCAGTTTCAGAAAGGTAACAGGAGTTAAGCAAACGGTTTTGTCGCGCAAACACATGTTGCTCTAACCTTTGACACGGAGGATGCTATGATGAAAAAGAAGATTTTTCTGCTTTTCTTGATCGGAGTCTTGGGAACCGCCTTTATTTGTGCCGGACCTCCCCAGGCACAGGCAAAACCCATAAAACTCACCTTCAGCATCTTTTTCCCCCCCACTCATGCCCAGGCAATTGCCGCAATGAACTTTGCAAAAGAAGTGGAAAAGCGCACCAATGGAAAGGTTCAGATTACGCCCTTTCCCGGGGGCACCCTCACCAAAGCGCCTATGGTATATGACGGGGTGGTCACCGGCATCTCTGATATGGGAAATTCCTGTTTTGCGTATACCCGGGGCCGATTCCCGGTAATGGAGGTGGTGGATCTGCCAATGGGATACCCATCAGGCAAAGTGGCCACCCTCGTGGCCAATGACTTTGCAACATCGGTTAATCCCAAGGAATTGCAGGATGTCAAGGTCCTTTATGTCCATGCCCACGGTCCGGGGCTGCTCCACACCAAGAAACCTGTACGCACGCTGGCTGACCTCAAAGGAATGAAGATCCGGGCAACCGGTTTGAGCGCCAAGGTAGTGAAGGCCCTTGGTGGAGTGCCCGTGGCCATGCCCCAGGGCGACACCTACGAATCCCTCCAGAAGGGGGTGGTGGAAGGGACCTTCGGGCCTATTGAAGTGCTCAAGGGATGGAAACAGGGCGAGGTCATCAAATATACTACGGATTGTTCCGGCGTTGGGTATACCACGGCCATGTTCGTGGTCATGAACCTCGACAAATGGAACGCATTGCCGGATGACGTTAAGAAGGTCTTCGATGAAACGGCCAAGGAATGGGTCAATGTGCATGGAAAGGCATGGGATGAAGCGGACCAAGAAGGCCGCAAGTTCACCTTGAGCCTTGGCAATGAGATCATCACCCTTTCAGACGAAGAAAACGCCAAATGGCGCAAGGCGGTGGAACCAATCATCAACCAGTATGCGGCCAAGGCGCCCAACGGCAAGGCCAATGTGGCCAAGGTGAAAGAACTGATAGAAAAATACAGCAAGTAGCCTGTTGCTCCTGATCAAGTAACAGCCCCCGGTCGTGGCAATCACGGCCCGGGGCGCCAGACAAGCGATCATGTCATGAATAAATTCGAAAAGCTGTCAAACTGGCTTGCCGGCAGGGCCTATTGGATCGCGGGCGGCGCTATTGTTCTGATGATGCTGTTGACCTGCACTGACGTCATACTCCGGCTGTTCCGGATGCCCATCCCCGGAACGTATGAACTGGTGTGTTTCCTGGGCGCCATCGCAGTAGCATTTGCCATGGCCCATACATCCAACGAAAAGGGGCATGTGGCGGTGAGTCTTATCGTCCGCCTTTTGCCTAACAGGGTTCAGGGCGTCATCGAAATCATCACCAATACCTTTGTCCTGATCCTTTTCGTTCTCATTGCATGGCGTTCCGTAATCTATGCGGAAAACCTCCGCATCACCCATGAGGTGTCTTTGACCCTCAAACTTCCGTTTTATCCCTTCATTTATGGCCTCGCCTTTTCTGCCATGATCGTATGCCTGGTAAAAATTACGGACATTTATAAAAGCGTTCTGAAGGTGCTTAACAAATGAGCTTGACAGCTATCGGCATCATCGGTATTGCGATTCTCATTATCCTTCTCTTTTCCAATATGCCCGTGGGATTTGTCATGGGCTTTCTGGGATTCCTGGGATTCAGCTATGTGGTAAATCTGGATGCAGGGATGGCCCTCCTGGCCAGGGACGTGTGGCACGTTTTTTCCTCTTACGGTCTCACGGTAATCCCCTTGTTCGTCTTCATGGGCCAGATCGCCTTTCACTCCGGTATCAGCCGCAGATTATATGATTCGGCCTATGTGTTTCTGGGACATCGACACGGGGGGCTTGCCATGGCCACGGTGGGGGCATGTGCCGGATTCTCAGCTATTTCAGGATCCACCAACGCCACTGCAGCTACCATGGCCACCGTAACCTTGCCCGAGATGCAGCGCTACAAATATGATATGGGATTGGCTACAGGCACGGTAGCGGCTGCCGGCAGTCTGGGGATTCTCATACCGCCCAGCGTCGTGTTTATCGTCTACGGTATCCTGACGGAACAATCCATTGGAAAGCTCTTTGCCGCAGGCATTCTTCCCGGGGTCCTCCTCTCCATCCTTTTTCTCCTGGTGATCCACCTTCGTGTCCGGCACAACCCCTCTCTGGCGCCCCCTGGGCCCAAGACCACATGGGAGCAGCGCCTTAGGTCCTTTGGAGGCGTCGCAGAGACCCTTTTTATATTTGGCCTGGTCATGGGCGGACTGTTTTTCGGGATATTTACCCCTACTGAGGCTGCGGCCACAGGGGCCTTCCTAACCTTGCTGTTAGCCGTGATTCGACGACAATTAAGCTGGAACGGTTTTATCCAATCCCTTGCCGATACAACCCGAATCAGTTGCATGGTCATGATCATCGTGACAGGAGCGGTTATATTCGGCCATTTTATGGCCATCACGAGGGTTCCTTTTGACCTGGCGGCATGGGTGGCAGGACTTCCGCTGCCCCGTTTTGCAATCATGCTCGTCATTATTCTTCTCTATCTCTGCGGCGGGTGTTTCATGGACGCCCTGGCTATGGTCATGTTGACTGTGCCCATTTTTTTCCCCGTGGCCCAGGCATTGGGCTTTGACCCCATCTGGTTCGGGGTAGTCATCGTGCTTATCACCGAGATGGGGGTGATTACGCCGCCTGTGGGAGTAAACGTCTATGTGGTATACGGCGTAGCAAAGGATGTGCCGCTGGAATCTATCTTCAAGGGGGTTCTCCCCATGCTCCTCGCCCTGGTCATCTGCAATCTGATGCTCCTGTTGTTCCCTCAGATCGCACTCTTCCTTCCAGGCCTGATCAAGTAGGGGGGAGAAAGGTGATGCTTGGATCAAGCTTTTTGATATCGTCGGACTGAAGACGATTCTCATTGAAACATGTGCCTCTTCCTTGCGGCCATTGACGCCCACCCTGTCTACAAACTTGTTATTGCTGCAAACCGGGATGAATTCTATGAGAGACCCACGGCCCGGGCCGCTTTTTGGAATGAAGCGCCTCACATCCTGGCAGGAAAAGACTTGCGTGCCGGCGGCACATGGTTCGGGATTACCCAAAACGGCCGCATCGGGGCTATCACCAATTACCGGGACCCGGCCTCTCTCAAATCCGACGCACCTTCCAGGGGCAAGCTGATTACGGATTTTCTCATGTGTGAAGACGATCCCGAGACATATCTCTCAAACGTGGCATTGAGGGCAAAAGATTACAGCGGCTTTAATCTTGTGGTGGGTATCAAAGAAAGACTTTACTGGTATTCCAACCGGGGATCCGGGATCCGGCGCCTCACACCCGGGGTCCACGGGCTCAGCAACCACCTGCTGGATACCCCCTGGCCCAAGGTGATCCGATCAAAGGCCCTGCTCAATAACATCCTTGTTCATCACCCGGTTTTATCGCCCGAACCCCTTCTGGCAATGCTTCATAACCGGACCCCGGCACCGGATCACGCCCTGCCCGACACGGGGGTTGGCATTGAACGCGAGCGGATCCTCTCACCCATTTTCATCGTCAGCCCTGACTACGGCACCCGATCTTCCACCATCGTCCTCCTCAACCGGGAAGATCGTGTCCTTTTTCTGGAAAGGATTTACGGCCAGGGGCTGGATCAACACAGTGATGCAACTTTTGAGTTTATCGTAGAGGGATGACTTCGGATCCTACTTGGCATATCCCACAGCCCGGGTTTCTCGGATCACGGTCACCTTTATCTGGCCTGGATAGGTGAGCTCCTTTTCTATCTTTTTGGCGATTTCATTACAGAGCATATAGGCATGATCGTCATCCACAAGCTTGCTTTCCACCATAATCCGGATCTCCCTGCCGGCCTGAATAGCGAATGATTTGCTCACTCCATGAAAAGAAGTGGCAATTTCCTCCAGCTTTTCCAACCGGTTAACATAGGATTCCAGCATTTCCTGGCGGGCCCCCGGCCTGGCCCCGGACAGGGTATCAGCAGCTTGGACCAAAACGGCCAGTATGGATTCAGGCGGCACGTCTTCATGATGCGCCGCAATGGCGTGAATGACCTGGGGTGACTCCCCGTGCTTCCTGGCCAGATCGGCCCCGATGAGGGCATGTGGGCCCTCCACCTCGTGATCTACCGCCTTTCCAATATCATGAAGCAATCCGGCCCGCTTGGCCTGTTTAACGTTGACGCCCAATTCCGCGGCCATGACACCGCAGAGAAAACTCACTTCCAGGGAGTGCTGCAGGACATTCTGCGCATAGCTGGAACGGTATTTGAGCCGGCCGATCAGTTTGATAAGCTCCGGATTAATGCCGTGAACCCCTACGTCAAAAGCTGCCTGCTCACCGGCCTCCTTGATGCTTGCCTCTATCTCTTTATCCACCTTGGCCACAATCTCTTCGATCCTGGCAGGGTGGATCCTACCGTCTTCAATCAGCCTCTCCAGGGACACCTTGGCAACCTGCCTTCGCACCGGGTTAAAACCAGACAGTATCACCGCCTCGGGAGTGTCGTCTATGATCAGATCGATCCCTGTCGCTGCCTCAATAGCACGGATATTCCGCCCTTCTCTCCCGATGATCCTTCCTTTCATCTCATCATTGGGAAGGCTCACTACAGAAACAATCTTTTCAGCGGCATAATCCCCCGCATATCGCTTCACAGCGAGTGCAATGATCTCCTGGGCCTTTCGGTCTGCCTCGGCCTTTGCTTCGCCTTCGATTCGCCGAATCAGCTTGGCGCCATCATGCTTGGCCTCCATTTCCATGGAGCTGATCAGGATCTGTTTGGCCTCTTCCATGGAAATCCCGGCGAGGTTTTCCAGCTCCTGACGCTGCTGAGCAACTAAACGATTATATTCATCTTCCTTTTTCTGTATGTCTTTTCGGATCCTCTCAATATCCTGTTCCTTTTCAGATATCTTTTCTTCCCTTTTTTGCAACTGCTCAAATTTCTTGTCGAACTGTTCTGTTTTATGCAGGAGCCGCTTTTCCAGGATCAGCAGATTTTCCTTTTTTTCTCCACACTCCCTCTCAAACTCCACCTTCATCTGGTAGACAGCGTCTTTGGCCTGGAGTGCGGCCTCCCGCTTAATAGTATTCGCCTCTTTTTGGGCCTCTGCCAAGATTCTTTTGGAATAGGCTTCAATGCCCTCGATCCTGTTTTCCAAAAGCGTTTTGCGGATAAAAAACCCCACAAAGGCCCCGCCGATGAGCCCGGCTCCAACCAACATCACTATATAAACAGCGCTCATGCCCATCTTGATCTAAAGCTCCTGCTCTTTGATAATTGTATGTAACAGCTCAATAAATGGGGGCAGAAGGGTTTTTCTGACGCGACTGCCGGGAGGGCGCCGTCTCTTTGTGACGTATCAGTGGGGGAAGCCGCAGCTCGACGAAGTCGAGAATGCCAAAGGGGCAAGCCTGCCCGCCATTGCCTTGTTACCCATGTTACCTCCTTCTGCCATCGCAGATCCACGGGACGAAAGTCTTGGCAA
>JAGHEC010000442.1 GCA_021159525.1 Deltaproteobacteria bacterium
AAGACCCCAACTTGGCCACTGTGACCCGTGGGGTAGGCGCCTGCCTTCACTGCAAACAGGCTGTGGATGCGGATGAGATCAAGGCCCAGGCCCGAGGGGAGTCGCCAACAGGAAAGTGGAAAGATCGTCTCTATTGCGTGGTGGCTGTCCGACATCAGCCCAAGTTGGACAAGAAAGGGAATCCACAGAGGTACAGCAGCGGAGAAAAAGTCGGGCAGATCAAGACCGAGAAGGTCCGCTTTTTCAGGCCCCCGAACCAACAGGACCTCGATGCCCTGGATGAGGCGGAAAAGCGGCTTCGTGAAAATTGGGAACGATGGGACGCTGCGGGATTGATTCCCACGGAAACGATCCCTTTAGCGCACAAGACCAAGGAGCCACTTCGCGTAGGCATGACCCGCTGGTGCGATATGTTCACCCCGCGTCAACTCTTGGGCCATGTCACCCTCATCGAAGAACTGAACCGCCTCAAGCCCGAAATCATGGCGGAATTGGGCGAGGAAAAGGGCAAGGCGGTGGTGACGTATCTTCAGTTTGCGATTGATAAAGGGCTGGACTATAACAGCAGGCAGACGAGATGGGAATACACGCGGGGCATCGTAAAGGGGACATTTGGAAGACACGATTATTCTCTTAAGTGGACTTTCGGAGAGATGATCTTTATTGGTCCTAATTCCGGTGCGTCCTGGGGCCTAAGTCAAATCCTCGATGCCTATAAGGGAATGGCAGAGCTTACCAGTAAGAACACCTATGAAAAATGCTACACACTGATCACAAACAACACCGCGGCACACATGCCCCGAATTCAGGATAGGAGCGTGGATGTGATCTGCATGGATCCTCCCTACTATAACAATGTCCAGTATGCGGAGCTGTCGGATTATTTCTATGTCTGGCAAAAGCGAACACTGAAAGATCTCTATCCTGGGTATTTCACCAGACGCCTCACTAACAAAGAGGAAGAGGCCGTGGCAAACCCTGATCGCGACGGCGGGGCCGCTGGTGCAAAAAGCAACTATGAGAGGAGGATGAGCGACATCTTCCAGGAATGTCGTCGGGTAATTAAGGATGAGGGCATCATGACGGTGATGTTCACCCACAAGAGCCAGGATGCCTGGGAGGCTCTGACCCGGTCGCTCATAGAAAACGGGTGGAAGATCACGGCATCGATTCCCGTGGAATCAGAGACGCAGCAGAGTACACACACAAAAGATAGGGCATCCGCTATCAGCTCCGTCTTTCTCTCCTGCCGCAAACGGGATACATCCGCCAAGGAACCGGCCCTGTGGGTAAGCTTCGGCGGAAGCGGGGTGCAGAGCAAAATCCGTGAGGCGGTCATCGAAGGGCTTGCGGAATTCAAGGCCCTGAGGCTCAATCCGGTGGATGAGATGGTGGCCAGTTATGGTAGGGCCCTGAAGGTGTTGTCCGAGCAGTGGCCGGTTCTGGACGGCGACGAGGAGGTCGGGCCGTTAAGGGCCATGACCGAGGCCAGCCGGGTGGTGGCTGAGAATCATATCCAGCGGATTACCCATGGACGCCTGAAGGTGGATGATCTTTCGCCGGAAGGGGCCATGGCATTAACCCTCTTGGGGATCTATGGCCTGGCCGGGATATCCTTTGATGAGGCCCTGAACCTCTCCCGTTCCTTGAGCATTCGACTCGAAAACAAGACGGGCGGATATAAGGCTGAGGGGCCTTTCATCGGCATCAATACGGAAAGCAGCAGCGGCAAACAGAGCCGGAAAGCCCGCGCCGAAGATATCGGCTTCCATGCCCCCCTGGTGCGTAAAGGCTCCAGACTCAGGCTGGTGCGGCCCGAGGAAAGAATCGGCAAACGGCTGGAGAATCCCCAGACCGAATGGGATCTCCTGCAGGGGCTGATCATGGCCTATCGGCAGGGGGATATCCCGGTGGCGCGGGGGTATCTGTCGCGCCATGCCGCGCAAAGGGAGGATCTGGTTCTGGACCTGTTGCAGGTATGGGCGTCCGAGGCAGATGAAGAGGCCCTCCAGAAAGAGGCCAGGGCCATGATGTTCGGGCTCAAATAGATAAGGTCATAACAGTGGATGCTTCCCGGGAAACCAAGGGATTCAAGGACATAAGCTGGCAGTACACCTATAAGACCTCGGCCGCCGGTCCCTATGGACGACCTGCCGACATCCTTCATGATTTTTACATCCCTGCGCTGAGTCTGAGCGTCCGTTACGACCGAATAGCCGGGTATTTTCGGTCCTCTTCCCTGGCTGCGGCGTCGCAGGGGTTTTCCGCCTTCACGGCATCCCAGGGGAAAATGCGGATGGTGGTGGGGGCCGACCTGGCTGAAGACGATGTGGCGGCTATTCTGGACGGTGATCACCAGCGCATGGCCGATTGCCTGAATGCCTCCCTTGGCCGGCCCGAAACCTGGCCGGATAATGTCACCAACGGGGTTGAACTCCTTTGCTGGATGGTGGCGAAAGGGATTCTGGAGGTACGGGTGGCTTTCCGGGTGCATCTTGGAACAGGAAAGCCGCTGGGCCTGTCATCCACAGAAGATGGTTACGTTCACGAAAAATGGGCGCTCTTTACCGATGCCAGGGGGGACCGGCTGTATGTGAGCGGGTCTTTGAACGAATCGCGCACAGCCCTGATGGTCAATGCGGAAAACATCGATGTCCATGCAGACTGGTGGAACGACATCTCCCGCTCCCGCGCCGATGATGCCCGGAAGACGTTCGATACCATCTGGAACAACCAGAATCCATACCTCCGGGTCCTGCCCCTGCCTGACGCGGTTGCACAGCGGTTGATCTCCATCGGGAAGGGCGTTCGGCATCCCACGGAGATTGACGGATCCACCGCCTGCAAGCCGGAAATCGCACCGCCCTCCGCCCTGGAACGGTTGCAGTTTGCGCTGATCAAGGATGGTCCCAAATTGCCGGGGGGCCGATTTGTGGGCCTGGAGACCGCGCCTGTGAAGCCCTGGCCCCATCAGGAGATCGTGGCCCGCAGGCTGGTTCAGACCTGGCCCTACAGCTTTCTGCTCTGCGATGAGGTGGGCCTGGGCAAGACCATCGAGGCCGGGCTCGCCATCCGATCCCTGTACCTCTCAGGACTGGCCAAGCGGATCCTGATTTCGCCCCCTGCCGGGTTGGCCGAGCAGTGGCACAGGGAAATGCAATCCAAGTTTTTCCTTCCTTTTGGCCGTGCCCTGACCGGGACCGTTGTCCGGCACCAATACATATTTCCCTTTGAAGAGACGCGATCGGGTGACGGGCTTTATGATCCGGATCTGTGCATTGTCTCCACCGGACTCCTGGCGAGGAAAGGAAGAAGGGCCGAGATTCAAAAGGCCAAACCCTTCGACGTGGCGCTGGTGGACGAGGCCCATTATGCCCGGAGGAAAAACCCCACCACCGGCACAAGGGCCTATCCCCAGTACGGTCGCCTGTACACGGTGCTGAGAGACCAGATCAAGAACAAGACGCGATGCCTGTGGCTGGCCACGGCCACGCCCATGCAACTGGATTGGGTCGAGGTGTTTGATCTCATTGGCCTGACCGGCCGCGTAGGGCCGTTTCAACTGGACCCCTCCCTGATGGGCGCCTATTACGAGATACTGGGCGCCCTTGTGCGGGGGGAGCGGGTCCGCGACAGCGATTGGGAATTCCTTCGCTCCGCCATTTCGTTTTTGCAGCGGCACGACCCATTCCTGTGGGACTACCTTCATAGATTCGTGGTGGATGGCCGGATTCGCATGGCCGTTGCCCAATGGCTCGAGAGGGGGAGGATTCCCCTTAGACGGGACCAGGCCCTTATCCACAGGCTGATCTTTTCTGCGGCCCCCCTCTCCCGTGTCATGCTGCGACACACCCGGCCCCTGCTGGAGCTTTATCGCGAAGAGGGGGTGCTGTCGGAGAACATGGCCCAAAGGGCGATCCTGCCGGTCCCCAAGATCGTCATGACCCCTCTGGAAAAGAAGGCATACGACCAGCTTGAGACCTATTGCCGGGACCTCATCACCCAGGTGACCAACACGCCAGAGGGAAAGGGCCTGTTTCGGAGCCTGGGCTTCTTTCTCAGTTTCCTGCGTCTGCGCTTTGCATCCTCTCTTTTTGCCATTCGTGAGACCATCAGAAGGCGAAGAGACAGGGTCACGGCCACTCTGGCATGCATGCAGGGACCGGATGACATGGAGCCGGACCTGGAAGACCTGGAATCCTGGCTGTCCGAGGAGGACGATCCTGACCAGAGGATTGTGGGGTCTGTCCTCAAGAACCGTACCCCGGAGACGCTTCGCTGGGAAAGGTCAAGGCTGGAGCAGATGCTGAGGGTCCTGAATGATTTGTCCGATACCCCATCCAAGATGAAGCATCTGCTGAACATGCTCGAAAAGCGGCGCATACCCGGCGGCCGGATCCGTCAGACGGTCATTTTCACGCGGTTCTACGACACACTTCAGGATATTTTGCAGCGCCTCAGAGCCATTGATCCGGGGATGCTGATCGGCGCCTATTCGGGCAAAGGCGGTCAGTTTGTCGATCCCGGGACCCAGAGCATACGAGGCTGTGAAAGGGAGTATGTAAAGAGGCGATTCCTTCGGGAAGAGATCGACATCCTCATTTGCACGGACGCGGCTGCTGAAGGCCTCAACCTTCAAACCGCCGATCTTCTCATCAACTACGATCTTCCCTGGAACCCCATGAAGGTGGAACAGCGCATCGGGCGAATTGACCGCATCGGCCAGAAACACGACCGCGTATCGGTCTTGAACCTCTGCTATGCAGATTCAGCCGAGCAGTTTGTCTATGACCGCCTCTGGGAGCGTTTGACGCTGGCAGGCTACATCGTGGGGGTCCAGCAGATCTCCATGCTGCCGGTGACGCTGGAGGAATTCAATGATCTGGCTGCCGGGAAATTGAAACCCGAAGAACTGGAAGCAAGGGCCAGAGAAAAGATCGCTTTTCAGAAACAACGCATGAAAAGCATGGAGATCCCCGCCAGGGACCTCTTTGAGATCTACACCCGATTCAGGCAAAGGGAGGCGCGTGCAAGGCAGGCCCCCATTACCCTGGAGGCCATATGGGAGGCCCTTTCCACATCCAACTATCTTCGGGATATCGGGTGCACTGTTTCAGCCGAAGGGGAGAGAAGATTTCTGGCCCTGCGGGGGCTTGAACCCGTTCCAAAAGGGACTGGGCTGAGTATCGACCGAAACCTGTGCGAAAAGGGGATGCCCGAAAGGGAGGGGATTATCCATTTTGCCACCTATGGGGATCCCTTTTTTGAGCGGGTGGTGAAGGAATTTGATGGCTATGAGCTGCCGGGGTGTGTGGTGCGCCTCAGCGAAACCGTGCCCGAGATCGATGCGGAGGTGGTTGCCTATGCGGCGGCGTGTCTGGATGACGCAGGCCAGCCGGAAATACGGCTCATTTCCGCCTGGAAGGACCTTGAAGGGCTGGTACTGGCCGAAGAGACACGGGCGGCGGATATGGATCTGGAGCCCCTGAAGCAGCAGCTTCATGCCATGGTGCGAGACGAGTTTGAGCCCACTCGGGCGGTAAAGAGGCTGGAGGAATCCAACCAGCAGGCAGCGAAGGCCCAATACATCATGGATCTCCTGGCCATACGGAGCCTGATCAAGCCGATTGTCTATGAGGAAAGCAACAACTTCAACATGGTCCTCAGGAGCCATCTGGACGTCCTGATTCAGGAGAGGGACCAGGTCTTGATTGCGGATCTGCCGGTTGAGACATTGAGGGCGATTCAGCAGGACCTGCTGTTTGATGTTCAACTTCCCACTGTGGGCGAAAAGACCGCCCTGACCCTGCCCATCCGTTTTGTTTCAGCCGCCATCGACCTCGGCTGCCGCCTGGCGGATTCCATGAAAAGAAGGGGATCCGAAATGACCATCGGCCTTGTTCGGCGACGGATCGAGAGGGAGATTGAGAGGGAGACGAGAACTATCCGGGGAGTTTAGGCAGGGACAAAGCCTTGGCCGGTCCCCTGTACTGTGAGGAGTGTGGTTTTTGTGTCAGGCTTGAAAATTTTGACCCAACTTTAACCTAAACCCGGTCTTCAATAAAAAAGGGTTATCGCCCATGTGGCGTAACCCCTTCATTTTGTTGGTGGGCCTGGAAGGGCTCGAACCTTCGGCCAATTGATTAAGAGTCAACTGCTCTGCCAACTGAGCTACAGGCCCATTTCAATGCTGATTATGTTCCATGGCGCGCCCGGCAGGACTCGAACCTGCGACCTACGGGTTCGAAGCCCGGCGCTCTGTCCAACTGAGCTACGGGCGCCATCTGGATAAAGCCCTTCTTAGCAACATTGCGGCATGTTGTCAACACAATTTTTTTCAGAATTACCTTGACATGGAGATAAAACTGGTTTAGAAGTTTTTTTTCATTTTTTTTCCAAAAGACAGGGAAGATACCATGAAGACATTTGTTGCCAAAGAGCACGAAGTTCGAAAAAAGTGGTTCCTGGTGGATGCAGAAAACAAGGTTCTGGGAAGGCTTGCGGCCCAGATCGCCGTGCGCCTCAGGGGAAAACACAAGCCCATTTTTACGCCGCACGCGGACACGGGCGATTTCGTGGTGGTCGTAAATGCGGACAAGGTCGCGCTCACCGGGAAGAAATGGGACAGCAAGATCTACTACCGTCACAGTGGTTATTTGGGTGGGCTGAAACAGATATCGGCAAAAAAGTTGATCGAAAAAAAACCAGAGGATATCTTGCGTTTTGCGGTCAGAGGCATGCTCCCCAAAAACAGCCTGGGCCGACGTCAATTGAAGAAGCTGAAGATTTATGCAGGTCCTGAACACCCCCACCAGGCTCAACAATTGGAGGCATTGGAGATTTAAATGGCAGAAGGATTACTTCACGCTACGGGCAAGAGAAAGACAGCCGTGGCCAGGGTCTGGTTGAAACCGGGAACAGGCCGCATAACAATCAACAAGCGGCCTGGTGATCAATATTTGACCCGGGAGGTGGACAGGGCCATGGTCATGGAGCCCCTGGTCCTTACCGATCTGCGGGATAAATTCGACATCCAGGTCAATGTCAGCGGCGGCGGTATTTCCGGGCAGGCCGGGGCCATCCGGCACGGCATCAGCAAGGCATTGGTGGACCTGGATTCAGGGCTGCGGGAACCCCTTAAGAAGGCAGGGTTTTTGACCAGAGATTCCCGTATAAAAGAGCGAAAGAAATACGGCCAGCCCGGTGCGAGGGCCAGGTTTCAGTATTCCAAGCGCTAAGCGCTTATTGCATTTCCGAGACAAACAAAAGGGGATTCCACCAGGAATTCCCTTTTTTGCAGCATGGACCGCAAAAACATCAGGCTCATCCTGGCCTACGACGGCACGCGATACCACGGGTGGCAACGGCAGAAAAACGCCATAACCCTCCAGGAGGTGATTGAAAAAAAAATCCAGGTCATGACCGGAGAGGCGCCCAACCTCGTCGCCTCGGGAAGAACCGATGCGGGGGTCCATGCACTCAACCAGGTGTGCAATTTCCTTACCCGTTCACCTATCCCCCCCCCGGCATTTCAGAAAGGCCTCAATTCTCTCCTGCCGGAAGACATCTTCATCAAGGATGCGGCATATGTCCCCATCCATTTTCATGCACGCTACAGCGCCAAAAGCAAGATGTACGAATACCGGATCCTGAACAGGGACGAACCGGATATTTTTCAACGGGGTTTTCTGTGGCACATCCGCCCCCGCCTGGATGTGGCGTCAATGGCGGCTTGTCTCTCCCATCTGGTCGGCGCCCATGACTTCTCCTCTTTCCGGGCCTCGGGGAGCGGCAATGTTGATCCGGTGCGATCAATGATCAAGGCCGAGATCCACAGTCCTGAAAAGGACCGTCTGCGGATTGTTATGGAGGCTGACGGCTTTTTGCGGCACATGGTACGAAATATCGCGGGCACGGTGGTGGAGGCAGGCCTTGGAAAAATCACTCCCCGTGGATTCCAAGAAATCATGGAGGCAAAGGATCGACGCCTGGCCGGGTTGACAGCCCCTGCCAGGGGGCTCTTTCTGGTAAAGGTGAGCTACTCGGAATCAGCTCAATAATTAGGGGCAGAAGAGTTTTTCTGACGCGACTGCCGGGAGGGCGCCGTCTCTTTGTGACTTATCAGTGGGGGAAGCCGCAGCTCGACGAATGCGAGAATGCCAAAGGGGGCACGTGTCCCCCGCAGATAAGTCACTCAAGAGACCAGCCCGGAGGCCCGGAGCGGAAGAAAAATCCTCCTGCCCCGGCATTAGGTTCGCAGTTATGCCCCTAATTATTGAGGTGATGCGAAAAATTCTTCTGCCCCGGCACTAGGTTCGCAGTTATCCCCCTATTTATAAGCTATTACCCTGTTCATCGTCCGGGTTGTTTTGATCGAGGCTCCGTGCGACCGATCGGTAGATATTGCTCCATACCTCGTCAAATGAGTTGACGGTCAGCCTTCCCACCTCAATGAATTTAACGACAATCTCTTTTGTGACCTTGAGCGTCAGCTCATCTTCTTTTTTCATGACAGACCTTTCGGTTTATCGGGTTTCACTCCGCTTTTTCCAACCTGAGGACTGATGATCGCACAGTGCAAAAAGGGCCCCGGGTGGATGAAGCAACCCGGCCGGGAGAACAATCCATCATTCAGCAAAAGCCCCCGCCGAACAGAAGAAGGCCAGTTGATCGATTCAGCGGGGGCCTTGAGAAGAACCTGTTAAGCCCTCCCCAAATTGTAAAGATCCGGGTTCAGCCTGTCAACCAGACACCGGGCACAGTTGCTCCGCATTCAGGACACCGGCCGTCCGCGATCCGATTCCGATTCACACGAAATCCCAGTCGCTCGATCAACGGGGTCCTGCACTTGTGACAAAAGGTGTTTTCACCCTCGTCCCCCGGAACATTCCCGGTGTAAACATACTGCAATCCTGCCTCATAACCGATGTCTCTGGCCCGACGAACAGACCGGATCGGCGTTATGGGCCGGTCCGTGAGACGGTAGGTAGGATGAAACCGGCTGATATGCCATGGGATGCCTGGGTCGATCTCCGCGAGGAACCGGGCCAGGTCCTTGAGCTCTTCTTCCGAATCATTCAATCCGGGGATCAGAAGGGTGGTCACTTCAAGCCATATCCCCATCTTCCGCATGGTCTTGATGGTGTCGAGGACCGGCCCGAGTCTGGCGCCGCACTGCTCCTTGTAAAACCTGTCGCTGAATGCCTTGAGGTCCACATTGGCCGCATGCAGGTCCGGATGGATCTCCTCAAGGCAGTCCCGGGTCATATAACCATTGGATACAAAAACGTTTTTCAGTCCCTTTGAAACCGCAATGCGGGCGGTATCGACCGCAGTCTCGAAATAAACCGTAGGTTCGGTGTAGGTGCAGGAGATGGATTGGGCGTCGTATCTCACCGCCTGCCTTACGATCTCTTCAGGAGACATGTCCTCTCCCACGATGCGATTTTGGTCAACAGGCATCTGTGAGATGTCCGCATTCTGGCAGAAGGCGCACCTGAAATTGCATCCCACCGTGGCAATAGAATAGGAATAGGTCCCTGGAAGAAAATGGAACAGGGGCTTTTTTTCAATCGGATCGCAGTGGCCGGCAATGATTTTTCCGTACACAAGGCTCATAAGTTTCCCGCCCCGGTTTTCCCTGACCCCGCAGAGACCCCTGGCCCCCGGCT
>JAGHEC010000354.1 GCA_021159525.1 Deltaproteobacteria bacterium
CGATGACCCAGCCCCACCCCGGCCTCCGGGTCAAAAAACAGCCCCCCGTCATCCGGCCCCCGATGGCTCATGCTGGATGCGGCCTGGGGAATGGATTCCCGCAGACGATTCACATCCCTATGCGCCCAGTACCCAACAATCCCACACATGGCTGCTTTCCTTTGCCGCAAGGCAAGCCTGATGCATCCAGCATCTCACGACCGAGCGGCTGCATAGATCCCCACATATGCCTGCACCATCCTATCGATGGTAAAATGCTTCTTCACGCGTTGTTGGCCCCGACGTCCCCAAGCGACCGCCTTTTTCTCGTCATTCAGCAGATCCAGGATCTTCTCTGCCAGTGCTTTCGGATCTCGGGGACGCGCCAGCCATCCTGTGACGCCGTCCACCACGGCCTCTCGGTTCCCGCCCACATCGGTCGCCACCACGGGCAGGCCTGCGGCCATGGCCTCCAGGATCACATTTGAAAAACCCTCTTCATGGGAAGAAAGCACCGAGATGTCGCTTGCCGCCAAAAGCTCTGGAATGTCGTTTCGGCGGCCCAGAAAACGCATGGATTGATCGATGCCGAGACGCGAAACCCTCTGTTCCAGCTCTTTCTGAATTCCTCTGTCTTCGCCGACCAGCAAAAACACGGCATCCGGAAATCGACGGATCACCTGAACAGCCGCGCCGATGAGATCCAGATGCCCTTTGTAGGGAATGAGGTTGGCAATAGTGATCATCACCTTTGCATCGGCCCGAATGCCAAGATTACGCCGTGCGCTGTCTCTAAGAAGTTGTGCCGTCTCAAACGGGGCGATGTTGACCGCATTATATATAAGGACCAGCTTGGACGGATCGATCTTGTCCCGTCTCACCGTATCATGCCAGACAGCCCATGAATTGACGGTGACACGGTGACTCAACCGGTTGGCCATTGCATCCAGATGTCTCAACACCGGATATCGTTCCTGGTGGGTGCCCATGGCGCGCCGACCGGTGATGACCATCGGTATCCGGGCCAGGCGGCCCGACAGGGCGCCCATAAAGGTCGTCAAAGGAAGAAAGGAATGGATAACGGAAGGCTTGACGCAGCGAATCGTTTCAAGCAGCCGCCCCTCTGCCAGCAGGAGCTTCCAGGGAGCGTTTGCGACATCCCCAATTTTTAAACCCCCTGAAAAAACCGGGACTCCCAGGTCCTCGAACCAAACCTTGAGAGGCCCCCCGGATTCAAGCGAGAATACATGGCAGCGATGCGCGCAGGCCTGCAACCGTTCCACCAGCAATTGCAGTTGTCTCTCGGCCCCCCCAATCCCTAAGGATCGGATAACGAAAAGGACCGGTGGCATCATGTGTTGAGCAGTATCAGAACAAATCACTACCATTGTCGGCACCGTTACCCTGAATCGAAACCAAGGCATTTCCGTGAAGGCAACCCGTAACGACCAGCGAGTAACCAGGTTTCATGCCATATTACACACCTATGACACCTCCTTGAAAATAGCTGCAAGGACCCTTGAAATTACTTTCCGGCTGAAGTGCTTTTCCACGATTCGTCTTCCCTCGGCCCCACACTTCCGGCCCAGCGTCCGATCCTGGTACAGGGTGGTGAGCGCGTCATGCCAGTCGCCGGGAGTTACAGCCGGAAACCCAATATCTCCCATAGCCAGGATTTCCACATTCATGCCCACTGGCGATACAACGACAGGCAGACCTGCTGCCATGTATTGCAGCATCTTGAAGCTGCATTTCCCCAGGCTCCACTCGTCAAATGGAAGGGGCATTAGCCCCACATCCATCTGAGTCAATATGTCAATCTCCCTGTCCGGCTTCCATTTCACATAACGAACCCTATCCGGACCCAACTCTGAAAACCTCGGGGCCTCATCGGCGACAATCACCAGTTCAGCATCATGGTTTCGCAGGAACTCGGCCACGCCTTTCTCTATTTGGTAAAGAGCGGGGAAATTGCTGCTTGTGCCAGTCCATCCCACAGCAAATCGTTTTGGAGAGGGGTCCCCATTCTCAAAATTACGTGGCTTGATGCGGTCCGTATCCACACATGTGGGCACCAGCCGCACATCTCCTGCACAGCGCCCGAACCATTCTGCGATATGCCAGTTGCCGGCAAGAACCACGTCGGCCAGCTTTCCGAGCCTCATTGCGGCGGTACGGCCGAACGGGGGCGTCAGCCAGATGGCGTCATCTACATCCAGCACAAGCGGGCGTTTGATAAATCGTTCGAGGGTGAACATTCCCGGATCCAGCCCCCGCTCGAGCCAGGTCATCTGCGCTGCCCAACTTCCCATAACGCCTGGAATGCTCGGCAAAATCTTCATCCATTTCCAGAAGGCCCTGACCGGAATGGAGCTTAACCCCGAAAAAAAAGAGCTAAATGGAACAGGCGTATATTTGCTTACGACAGGGATATATTCCCGAACACAAATGCCTGCACGCTTCAACGGTTCGATATGCTGACGGACGCGAAAACGCGCAGAAGGCACGTTTTTCCCGGACGTAAGAGCAGCCACGTTAATCATCGATCTTCCTTGCCCATACCGTCATGCGTCCTGTCTGACCGAAGAAGCTGAAAAAAGAGGCCAACGGGTACAAGAGATAATTCACATGCCCACAGTCCTCAGGAAGAGCGGCAAGGGTGTCTGAGAGCCCTGGAAACAAGGCATGGTCCTGAAGCCAGTATCCGACGCTCCCTATAGCATTCATGAGTGTGCGCTGATGAAAAACCCTGACCGTTCGCCACCCGCCGGCCTCCAGTATCCTGGACAGGGACTTGGGCGTAAAATGGTAAAGATGGTTCGGCAGATGAAGCGCATACCAGCGATGTCTGAAGATCGTGAATTCCATAGCCCCGGCATTGGGAACGGACAAGACAAGCCATCCTTTCGGCTCAACCCAACGATGTATTTTCTGAAGGACCTTCAGCGGATCATGCAGATGTTCCAACACCATCCATCCGACCACCAGACGGAAGAGATGCTGCGGATCTGGAGCAGACTCAACCGAACCCGAATAGACGGAAAAGCCAAGGGATCGGGCGTATTTCGCGGCCGTATCGGAAAATTCCACCCCTTCCGCGTTCCAGCCGCTTCGGGAAAGCCTGTCCAGAAATGCCCCCGATGCGCACCCGATCTCGAGGGCCCGACCCGGCTGTATTGTTGGCAGGCGCATAGTGTTGAACTCGAAAAACCGGGTCGCCCATCTCCTCAAAACTCCGGACTGGTCCACCTTTCGTCTATCAGGGTCTATTCTTGTCCCCCTGTAGGGTCCGTACTGATCCGGGTAGTAAAGCCGCATGCCCTCCAGAGTCGGCCGTGGATCTGTCCGCATGAGACCACACGTCCTGCAGCGGACCACGTTAAAGACACCGGGGAGGTGGTTTAAACGATCATGTCCTCTCAACACAAGGAGATCCCCCCTCCTGCATCCCAGTGGACAGGGGGCCGATTCCAACTCGATCATGTCCCGCGATGGCACATTCATGGACATCGGCTAAGTCCTTTGCGGCACATCGGCGATCCTTTGGCGGAGCTTCCTGCTAAGGAACAGCTTGAGCAAAAACGCATTGAGTAGATAATAAAGGCTTGTGCCCGCGGCAACCCCGAGGACACCCCAGAGCCAGAATCCGACTGCCTTCAATCCGAGCCCCAACGTGAAGCCGAAAATCCCTATCCGTGTAGGCGTCACCGTATCCCCTTTTGCATAGAAACTGCTCGCCAATATCTGCCCCAGCGCACCCCCCACCCAAACGCCGGCCAGTGTCAGCAACAGGTAGTGCAAGGTTACTATTTCATCGATGCTGAAACGGCCGTGTCCAAAAACGAACGAATAGAGTGAAGGCCCAGAAAAAAAGAGACATAATAAAATGGCTGCACAAATCCCTAGTGTCCAGAGAAATCTGCTGTGACTGATCTGCCGAAACATAAGCCAATTCTTTTCAAAGGCTTTTCTGGCCAGCAGGGGAACCATGGGGGCGGCAAGCGCTTTGTTCAAAACCACGTTCCCGGCCGAATAGATCTGATTCGCGAAATAAAGAAGAGAGAGCTGCCCCGGAGGCGCCATGGAGGCGAGAAAGCGGTCTGCCAGCTCCCCTGTCTTATAA
>JAGHEC010000090.1 GCA_021159525.1 Deltaproteobacteria bacterium
ATGGTCTGAAGCGATACAAGTGTGTAAACCCACTCGTCGGGGTGGGGATAAAACCCCCGAGCCTTTTTAACATCATGGTTCTTGGCTGTGGGCAGAAGGTCCAGTCGGTCCGGCGTGACGGCCTTGAGCGAGAGACGATCAGCGGCCGGCAGCGGGGCTTGGAAAAATGCAGGTTTGGACACATCTTCCACTACAAGCCGCCAGGCCCAATTTTCCTGACCCTCGGAAAGATCAACCAGGCCCCTCTCCCAGTAAGATGTTTCCTGGACGGGTTCGGTGTCTCCACTTCGGGCAAGAATGGCCCCCGCAAGGTAACACAAAAAGACGTGCAGCGCGTCCGCCTGGTGCCGCTGAAGGCCGGGGAGGCTTTCCACCTCATCCCTGCCTAACGCTGAAAAGAGCTCGGGAAGGCTCATTTGCCTGACCTCGGACGCCGCAGTTTGGACCCGCAACAGGGGGTCTGTGAGCAGATTCATTTCTCTTCCTCCTTTTCAAGCCCGAAACGGCTGTACCGATATCGGGTGGTCCGGCCGCCACGGGTGTCCTTCAAAGAAAGTCGGATTTCATTGTCGGCTTTGGCCTTATGAACTTTCAGCACCTCTTCAGGAAATTCCGGGGCCATGTGCCCGGGGATCAACATGGTGGTGATGGTTTGACCAAACGGGGTATGAACCGTCTCGGACAGGGGTATATTGAACCGATTTGTCCCCAGCCTTGTCGCGACTTTTGCCCCGCTGTCACAAAAGGCGAGATCACCGAATGCCTGTTCATAAGGCATCAAAACAGCTTTGGCCGAAAGCGCCTGCGCAAGGTCTCTTCCCTCTGCAGATTGGCTGTATCTCGCCCACTCGCTTGATTTCAACGACCCCAGTCGATCCGGATGCGTGATCTCTTCCACCAGCAGCCGATTATCGCGGGGGATCTGAACAGCCGTCCCTTTCATGCGGGTCAGTTGTTTTAGCGTCAACTCTAAACTTCTCAGGTCGCCATAAACGCTTCCGTAGCCGAGCTTCTTATAATTGCTCATGATTTGTCCCTTGGCGGTGATGCCTTTTGCCAGGGTCGCAACGGCGGGTGCAAGAACGATGCAACGGGCAACCTCAAATCCAGGAGGACGAACACGATCATGCCGATGAAGGCGTCCCACCCGTTGTAAAAGCACGTCGGCAGGGCACAGATCGGTTATGAGCAGGTCGCTGTCAATATCAAGGCTCTGCTCCAGCGTTTGAGTACCGATGAGCAAAACAGGTCCGGGGGACGCTCCCTTTCCCATGCGTCGGCTTACTGCCTTGTCGATAAGGAGGCGGTCTTCCGGCGCAAAACGACCATGATGGGGACAGACCAGACCTGCGCAGCGAAAAAACCAGTCGGGGACAAGGCCTTCCTCGGTCCTGCGAAGGAGTCCGATAGCACGTGCCACGGTGTTAAGAATTACAAGAATTCTCGCCCCTGCCCTAAGCGCAAATAAGAGCGTCTCCAGCACCACATCGAAATGAACAGGCAGAATTTCAAAAACCACCTCTTTGCCAACAGATGCTGCAGGTGCACATGCCCTGGTCAGACCATTGGCCAGGGTTAGGGAGGGGTAAGGTGTTTCCACGGCATCTTGGAAACCCGATTGCACCGCCATTGTGCCTGTTGTATCAACAAAGGCTGTTCTGGCATGTGAACCCAAGGTTGCCGAAAGAAGAAGGGAATACCCGCCAAGCTTCAGATGGTGATCGAGCAGATGGCGCAGAATCGCACTCATGTACAGGTCCGAGGCATGCACCTCGTCCACCACGAGAAGACTGCGCGCGAGACAGATGGAACGCAGGTGGGCATGTGCGGTCTGGACCGCAGAAAGAAGCGCCTGATCAACAGTGCCCACTGCAACCGTGGCGGCAAGGAATCGTTTGGGATGTTCAATGGCCCACATCCGTTCATGTTGACTGAGCATTTCACCATTCTCATCTTCCCATCGGTTGGCGTCACGCCCGCCGGGTAGAATCTGTTCAGGCGTCAAGCCATCGATTTGGGGATACCCGGGGATTGCAAGGACCGTGACCGGTCGGCAACCATGATCAGGGAACCATCTCTCTATTGCCTCATTCAAGCGGATGTAAAGTTCTCGGGCAGCTACCCGGGTTGGCAGGGCGAAGTACAGGCTGTCTACCTTCCCTGCTGAAAAAAGGGTGCAGAACCAGTCAAGCGCCGCCTCGGTCTTGCCGGAACCGGTCTCGGATTCGGCGATGATAAGGCGGGTAGTCGGGTCTTGAGGATCAAGGGTGTGGAGGGCTGCCTGGAGAGGGCGGGGATCAAATCCAAAACGGCCTTTAAAAGTTAAAGGCGCCCGAGCTATGGTTTGGCGCTGCTCGCGCACCTCTAAGCCAATATTTTTGAGCATTGTCGGGATGATCTGTTTGTCTTTCGCCAGACGCTCGGCCGTGTCAATGCGCTGAATCGGGAAATAATGGGGGTGAGAACCGAGCCAATCCGACAACATAACCAGGCCTGCGAACATGTGTTGAAAGCGTGGACTGATGGGAAGCGGTTGGCCGCTGCATCCAAAGGCGTTGGGGAAAATGGCTTCAACGGTATTCCTCAATTCCATGACACTGTCAAATGGATCCCATCCGTCCTTGGCATGCCACCATTGGTGGCGCGCCAAGTAACTAATCCCCTCCATCTTTTCAACTTCAACTCGATTCAGCGGACGACCATGGTGTGACCAGCTTGCCATCAGCAGAGACTCAATCCCCTCCGGATATCCAGGGGGGCTCCACGCTAACAGGGACTCTATATCCAAGGCATCGCCTAACCGTGCACAAAGCTCCTCGTCTGCAAAAATGGCAATTAGCTCTCTTATGTGTCCAGCTTTGGGCGCGTCTGGATCGAAAACCTTGAACTGAAAGCCGAGGTTGGACTTTCCCAAATCATGCAAATAGGCCAAAACGGCCAGGCGATCCAAGTCCGCCTCGGTCAGGCTTCTCCCGGCTGCATGGTTAAAAACGCGCAGGATACCAGGCAATCCAAGTAAACTTCGAAAGACGATAGCCACATCAATACAGTGCGCTGCAAGGCTGAGACAGCTCACAGACTGCGCCTCTGTACGAAATTTGCCCCAGAAAATACACTTTGATTTATCGTCTTTATCCAAATTTTACACCACTCAAGCTTTTGCTGCCGTTCCCACGAGCTGTATCAGGTTTTTGTCCCGCCCCCGGGCTGTATTCGGTTTTTCCCGCTGGCGGTCTGGGGCTCTCTGCTTCCCGCCCGCGGTATGGGGGTCACTGCCTCCCCTCCAAGACGGGACAACAAAATGCGTACGCAGCGCTCGGCGCCCGCCCCCTGACTCGTAATAGCCTTTATGGAAAGGCAGCAAGGACTACCGTCTTATGAAAGACTTCCCTTGGGGCTGGATCAGAAAGAATTCTAACGCTCTGCTCCCGTCCCCACGAGCTGTAACCGGTTTTTGTCCCGCCCCCGCCATGTATTCGATTTTTCCGGCGCGCGGTATGGGGCGGGTGGGGGTCACTGCCTCCCCTCCATGACGGGACAACAAAATGCGTACGTAACGCTCGGCGCCCGCCCCCTGACTCGTAATAGCCTTTATGAAAAGGCAGCAAAGGACTACCGAGTTATGAGAGTATGTC
>JAGHEC010000233.1 GCA_021159525.1 Deltaproteobacteria bacterium
CGAAAGTCTTGGCAAGAACGCTCAATTGGCGTTGGCAGGCGGGTGTCCCCCGCAGATAAGTCACTCAAGAGACCAGCCCGGAGGCCCGGAGCGGAAGAAAAATTCTTCTGCCCCGGCACTAGGTTCGCAGTTATCCCCCTAATTATTGAGACAGTGCCATGTATTGTATTTTTTCCGGGTGTGGAATACAGTGATCAGGAGATCGGTCTATTTCAGCATTCCTGCGGGGGGCCATGACAGAGGGGCAATCGCTTGAAATAATGGCAAGGCAACTCATCGACTCGGTGAGCACCATGACCCTCGCCACGTCAGGCGGCAAAGAGGCATGGGCCGCCCCGGTCTACTATGTGTTTTATGACCGCGACTTCTATTTTTTCTCGGCCCCCGATTCAAGGCACATCGTGGAATCTGCCGCAAGCGGCCAGGCCGCAGCCGCCATCTACCCGGCTGTTTCTTCCTGGAGGGATATCCGCGGTATCCAGATGTCAGGGCGGATCGACCCGGTGCGGCCGGGGCTCAAGGCCATTGGGGCGTTGCGGGCGTACATAGGCAAGTATCCCTTCACACAGGAATTTTTTGAATCACGTCAGGAACTTGATCTGGAGGCATTTGCCAAAAGGTTCCGCGTGCGCCTCTATCGGTTCGAGCCAAGGCTTGTCTGTTATCTGGACAACAAAATCCGGTTTGGATTTCGGGAAAGCGTTTGTCTGTGATCCGCAGACCGGGGTTTGCCGGCGAGGTTTCTTGGGAACTGTTACGAATTGCATAACATTATGGAGGAGAGCATGAAAGCATGCCGCTGTATCTGCCCGGCCTTGAGACCAGGTAGAAGGATCGTCGTCTTTTGCAGCCTTATTGTTCTTAGCTCCTGGATTTTTTCCTGGGCAAGGTCTGCGGGCGCCGGCGAACACGATATCACCATCGGTCTCCTGGAAGAACCCAAGACGCTCAATGTCTGGCTGGCCTCGGATGCCTGGTCCACCAAGGTCCTCTCTCAGATCTATCAGCCGCTTTACATCCGGGAGCCCAAGACCCTGAATTTAGTTCCGTGGCTGGCCGCGGACAAACCTGTGTTGGATAAGGACGGGCTCACTTATACAGTAAAAATGCGGCCTTGCAAATGGTCTGACGGGTCTGAGCTGACATCCGGGGACGTGGCCTTTACCGGCCAGCTCATAAGGGAGTTCAAGGTCCCCAGGTTTCTGTCCAACTGGGAGTTTGTGGAACAGATCGAGACCCCGGACCAACACACGGTCCGTTTTCATTTGAGGGAGCCCAAGGCCATCTTTCTCTCCAGGACCTTGGGAACGCCCATTGTTCAGAAAAAGCGATGGGCCCCCATTGCAGAGAATGCGAAAAAAACAGAAAAGCCGCTTTTGGCGCTTTTGAGGGAAAAAATCACCGATCCGGTCAGCAATGGACCGTTCGTGCTCAAGGAGCGGCGTCAAGGGGCCTACCTCTATCTCAAACAGAATCCCTATTTCTTTGGCCGGGGGAAGACGATATCGGGCCATGTTTTGGGACCTTATATTGACGGTATGATATTTAAATTTTTCGGGACCACGGATGCCGTGATCCTGGCCCTGCTCAAAGGAAGCATCGACATGTTCTGGTGGGGGCTGCAGCAGGGTTACCTTCAGGACCTGGAAGAAAGCGGAAATGTCACCATCTTCACCAATGAGAAAAGCGCCCTTTATTACGTGGGAGTTAATCTGCGGAAGAAGCCTTTTGACGATATCCACTTTCGAAAGGCAGTTGCCCTCTCCACGGACAAGAATTTTATCGTGACCAGGATTCTGCAGGGATATGCGCGCATTGAAAATTCCATTGTCCCCTCCAGCAATGTCTTCTGGCATAACCCGAATGTTCCGGTCTATGGCCACGGCCTTTCGCGGGAGGACCGGCTCCGGAAGGCCTATGAAATCCTGAGAAAGGGGGGCTATACCTGGAAACGGTCGCCTGTGGGCCTCGACGGGGAGGTGCGCGACGGGAAAGAGATCCGCATGCCGGACGGCACGCCCATGGAACAGTTTACCATCCTCACGCCGCCTGCGGACTATGATCCTCAGCGGGCCATGGTCGGGATCATGATCCAGGAGTGGCTCAAGATGCTGGGCATGCCGGCCACGTCCAGACCCATGCCCCTGGGTTCCCTCATCCAGCAGGTCAAGGTCCGCAGGCAGTTCGATCTCTTTGTCCTGGGTTACGGCAATCTCTCTCTGGACCCGGATTATCTGAGGAATTTTTTCATCTCCAGAAATGACAAACCCAACGGCTGGAACACCTGCGGTTACCGCAACCCCCGCTACGACAGGCTGGCGGACGCCAGCGCCAATGCCATGGACCTTGAGGAGCGAAGACAGCTCATCTATGACATGCAGGGCATCATCATGCGAGATCTTCCCTGGATTCCCCTGTACAGTCCCAAGCTGGCCGAAGCCGTTAGGGAGGACAGGTTCTCAGGATGGGTCCGGATGGTAGGGGGCATCGGCAACCGCTGGTCCTTCTGCACCATTCGACCCGCTTCGGGAGACGCTGCAGGAAGGTAAGGGTAGGGGGGCTAAATATCAGGAGGGAGCTTTTTCTTGAGACGTTACCTCTAATGAGACATTCGGGATTGCTTGTCCGCCTGGGTGAGCAGACTGCCCCGGAAACCATCCTGGCCTTCTATGCCCTTATGGAGAACCAGTCGCTGACCGTTGTCCATTCCAGCCCGGAACGTGGCATAATCAATGCCGGTCCCTCTCGGCCGGTAGGTCTGCAGAAGGGGAAACCGAATCCTTTCAGGTTGTGCGAAACAACTGGCGGGGAATGCTGTCCACTACTAAGGGGAAGGTTTCCGGCCGAATGCCTATGTCCTTGAGCCGCAGCGCAAGCCGGTCGGTGCTGAGTCGATCCAGTTCCTGTCCTACCAGAAAGCGCGACATAACGAGATCGGCCACATACACGAGACAGGTCAGCTCGGGGTGGGCTGTTGCCCTTTCAGGCTCATGATGGTATTTGATGACGTTGATGAGACTTTGCGGCAGATGCCATGCCTCGGCCAGGCTGCCGCCTGCCTCGGCGTGGGTCATGCCAAAAGCCTCTTGTTCAGCGGCGATCAGATCGGTCCCTTCCTCCTGGGTCTGGCGGTAGAAATAGGGATAGGCCCCGGCCACGTACTGATCCAGGACCACCTTGCCGATGTCGTGCAGGAGACCCGCGGTGAAGGCCGTATCGGACGGGATGTTGCCCGCAAAATTGGAAAGCTTTTCCGCTACCATGGCCGTGCCAAGGGCATGTTTGTGAAGCCCCCCCTTGCACAGGGAATAGCCATGTTCGCTCTGTTCGAAGAAGCCCTCCATGGAGGCCGATATAACAAACCGGAGAAACTGCCTTTCCCCCAACATTATCAGCGCCCTGTCCAGCGAGTTGACCTCTGCTTTCGGGCTAAAGAATGCAGAGTTGCACAGTCTGATGACCTTGGCGGCCAGGACCTGGTCCTGACGGATTTCATTGGCGATGTCTCGCAGACGGCACGCCTGGTCTTTCAGCATCCGGATGATCTTGAGGGTGATTTGGGGGATGGGTTGGATTGATTCGATCACATGCCTGATGTCGTCGGTGGTAGGTTTGGGAAAATCCGTCTCCACCATGGGGTCACCCGGCTTGCCTAAGGGTTGGATCAGGGTTTCCAGGGTGTTCAGGTTAAGACGCATGCTGCATGAAAAGTAGCCCCCTGTCTCGCTCTTCTTGATGGCAATCCCTTCTCTCGTGAGGATCCTTTCCACAATTTCAGCGGTACGGCCCCCGATGTCCAGGATGAGATCCCTTTCGTCCAGCGGGCCTACCAGGGCGCCCCCTGCTACCCGGGCCTCCAGCCGGGATCGGGCTGCCCCGGCATCGCACAGGGCCTTGATGAATATGGGAAGACCGGTGGAGGCATAGGTTTCAGGTCGATCAAAGAGATCAGGGCCTGTGGGCTCGGGCAGGAGCAGGTGGCTGAGCCCTCCTAAACCGGCCTGCCGGTCGCAGAGAGACACACCCACGCAGGTCCCGAGAGAGGCCTCCAGGATAAACGATTTCCTCTCACTGATCACATAACTCCCGGAGGGCACAAATTCTCTTGGAATAAAGGACATTTCCTTATGAAGATCCTTGCAATGTGGATATGTATGTATCACCTCAATAATTAGGGGGATAACTGCGAATCTAGTGCCGGGGCAGAAGAATTTTTCTTCCGCTCCGGGCCTCCGGGCTGGTCTCTTCAGTGACTTATCTGCGGGGGACACCCGCCTGCCAAGGCCAATTGAGCGTTCTTGCCAAGACTTTCGTCCCG
>JAGHEC010000451.1 GCA_021159525.1 Deltaproteobacteria bacterium
ACAAAAGATCCATATTGAACCGCACTTATAACACAAGGAGGTATTTGCTGTGGCAGTATTGGATGAACCCATAAAAGGCGTACCAATGGCCAGGAACTACATTGACGGAGAATGGGTTGAATCAAAAGGCGAGATTATCGATGTGGTGAATCCCGCTACCTATGAGACCATCGGTAAGGTGGGCATCTCAACCAAGGAGGAGATTGACAGTGCTGTTCACGCGGCACAGGAGGCGTTTTACGACTGGAGAAGGACCCCACCCGTTACGCGTTGCCGCTATCTATTCCGACTGCGGGAATTATTGGAAGAAAACTTTGAGGAGGTCTCAAGAGTCCAGACCCAGGAGCATGGCAAATGCATTGATGAATCGAGGGGTGAAACCCGGCGGGGCATAGAAAATGTCGAGGTATCCTGCGGCATCCCTACACTCATGATGGGCGATTGTCTCGAGGATATCGCCACCGGCATTGACGAATATCTCATCAGGCAGCCCCTGGGTGTTTTTGGCATTATCGGGCCTTTTAACTTTCCCTTCATGATTCCCCTGTGGTCAGCCCCTTATGCGGTGGCGACCGGCAACACTGTTGTCATTAAACCCTCCAGCGAAGTCCCTTTCAGCCAGACCAAGATCAGCGAACTGGTGGAAGAGGCAGGTTTCCCGCCTGGAGTCTGGAATATGGTCCACGGCGGCAGAACCGTGGTCCGCGGCATGCTGGAGCACCCCGACATCAAGGGAATTACATTTGTCGGTTCCACACCCGTCATGCGGGATGTCATTTATCCGGGTTGCGGAAAGAGCGGCAAGCGATGCATTGCCCAAGGGGGGGCCGCCAACATTTTGGTGATCATGCCCGACTGCAATGTGGAGGCCACCATTCCAGGCCTGATGACATCCTTTTTTGGGAATTCCGGTCAGCGCTGTCTGGCGGGTCAGACCCTGGTCATCGTGGGGGATGACGATGCCTTTTACAAAGATTTTGTGGAAAAGGTGACGGATAGGGCCAAAAACATACGGGTCGGTTACGGCCTGGATGAGTCCGTGCAGATGGGGCCTGTAAGGGACCCCCAGAAAAAAGAACGCATACTGAATTATATCGAAACCGGTCTGAAGGAAGGGGCGACGCTGAAACTGGATGGTAGAAAGCCGAAGGAGATCGTGGGCGATTACCCCGAGACCTGTTTCCTCGGACCCACCATCATGGAAAACGTATCCCGGGAAATGCGGATTGTACGGGAGGAGATTTTCGGCCCGACCATGGGAATTATAAGGGTCAAGACCCTTGATGAGGCCATAGAAATCTGCAACGAATCCCCCTATCACAACGGTCATGCCATATTTACCTCAAATGGCAAGTATGCCCGTCAATTCCAGTATGATTGCATCAGCGGCAATGTCGGCATCAATATCGGGATTGTCGCGCCGATGGCGTTCTTCCCGTTCAGCGGTATGGCCGGTTCTTTCTTGGGCGTGCTTCACACCCAGGGAAAAGAAGCGATCCGTTTCTTCACGGAGAGCAAGGTCTGCATCCACCGGTGGTTATAGGAAAGGGGACTGGACGATGAATCTACGTACCGCTTCTGAGACATTAAGCTTTATACGGGAACTGGAGGAAAAGGCGGCCTCGTTCTATGAGGAACTGGCTGAAAAATTTCCTGAAAACAAGGAAGACTTCCTTGCCTTTGCCAAAGAAAACAGGAAGTTCAATAAACAGGTCCAAATGGCCTATCAGTCGGTAATCACGGACGCGATCGAAGGCTGCTATGCCTTTGATTTGGAGACGGATGATTATGCACTTGACACGAATCTGCCAAGCACCGCCGGACTGGCCGAGGCCGCAGAAAAGGCCCTGGGCATGGAAGAAAAAATTACGGCCTGTTACACCCTGGGCGCCGAACAATCCGGTTCGCTTTTAGCGGATGTGCCGAGGAATTTCAAGATGGTAGTAAAAAAGCGCAACAACCGCCTGGAGAAGCTGAAATCAATGGCATAGAAATCAGCTAAAAGGAGGATATCAATGCTTGCCAAGAGAGAAGATATGGTTTTGGACGAACTGGTCTCAATCGTGGGGAAGGATAACGCTACTGCAGCCAAACATATCCGTTATGCGTATTCCTACGACCTGACCTTTGTCAAACCCAAGTTGCCTGACTATGTGGTTATGGCCACCACCGTTGAGGAGATTCAGTCACGGTATTACGGCCTTTAACGATTCAATCCTTGTCATCCAAGAGCTTACGGATTGCATTGAGCATTTCCCGTAAATCGTACGGTTTTCTGATGTAGCCCCTTGCTCCGGCATCCAGTACATCCTGTGGAGATCCATTGATCGAATACCCACTGGCGACCACCACCTTTGCCCGGGGGTTCACCCTGAGGATCTCCTCAAGACATTTTTTCCCTCCCATCCCGGGCATGATCAGGTCCAAAACGATTAAGGAAATCTCAGCACGCTTTTTCTCATATATTTCAAGGGCGTTTTCTCCGTTTTCCGCTTGGAGCACCGTGTACCCGAACCGGCCCAATATCTCCGCGCCCAAGTCTCGTAAAAATGCTTCATCATCCACCAACAGGATAGTCTCATTGCCGGCCGGAAGCCCTGCTTCCTGGTCTGTCTCTGCCCCTTGTTCCATAATCCCTGATTCCATGGTCGGAAAATAGATCCGGAACGTGGTCCCTTCTCCGGGCTCGCTGGCACAGGCAATATACCCGTGATGATTTTTCACTATCGCATAGACCATGGAAAGCCCCAGACCCGTGCCCTTGCCCGTTTCCTTGGTGGTGTAAAAGGGCTCAAAAATATGCTCCACAGTCTCCCTTTCCATCCCGTGCCCCGTATCCGATATGCTCAAAAGGACATACTCCCCGGGGGTGGCTCCCGTGTGGGTCCTGCAGAACTCCTGATCCAAAGTGATATTTTCCGTTTTAATCACCAACTTGCCGCCCTCCGGCATGGCATCCCTTGCGTTGACGGCAACATTCATCATAACCTGCTCCATCTGGGCAGGATCGGCATTAATGATCTTGAGACCTTCTTCCTGAAGATGAAGCTCGATACGGATCATCTTCGGGATGGTCCTCTTAAGAAGTTTCTCCACCTGTCTGACCTCGTGATTCAGGTCCACCGGCCTCAGCTTGCTCTCCACCTTGCGGCTGAAGGTGAGAAGCTGCCGGGTCAATTCACTTGCCCTTTGAGCCGCCTTTTCTATCTCCTTCAGTTTTCCAAGGTCAGGATCATCTCTGTCTTTGCCCATTATAATGATCTGAGTATAGCCCATGATGGCCTGAAGCAGGTTATTGAAGTCATGGGAAATCCCTCCTGCAAGGGTCCCTACCGCCTCCATCTTCTGCGCCTGCTGTAGCTGCTCCTGAACTTTCTTGATTCGCCTCTCGGCCAAGATGCGTTCGGTCACATCCCTTGCCGTGCCGCTGATATAGGGCTCTCCCTCATCGGGCAAAACCAGGTTGCTATGGTATTCAAGGTAGACCTTGCGCCCTTCCCTGGTAAAGTAAGCAGTAATCCCTTCGTAATGTCCGCGCTCCTTTAACCCTCCCAGGTACTCCGTTTCGAAAAAAGGCCTTAATTCAGGTTTCATAAAATCCGACGCCTTCCGGCCTGTAAGTTGCTCAGGCTCGTAGCCGAAAAACCGCCTCACTGCACGGTTTGCGGTGATAAAGCGCCCTTCAAGGTCCTGGGTATAGACAAGGTCTGAGACCGAGTCAAAGAGGTCGCGGAACCGCTTCTCCGAGCGTTCCATTCGTGATAGAGCCTCTTTTCGCTCCGTGATATCCCGGCTGATACCGAAAAGGGCATCCTGACCATCCCATCGACCCCTGGCACACTTTGTCTCCACGGGTATCTCGGTTCCGTCCTTAGTCACGAGAGGGATCGTGCATGAATCGGTTCTGCCCGCCACGATGTCGGCAATGACGGCTACAGCCTCTTCGTGTCGGTCAGGGGAATGGACCTTGAGAACATCCTGACCCAGGAGTGTTTCCTCTGAATATCCAAGCCGTTCCAGTACTCTTGGGTTTACCTTCAGGATATGGCCTTGTGTATCGAGCACGAAGATGAAATCCTCCGCCGAATCGAAAAGGGCCTCCAGGTTTTTGCGGCTCTCCCTTAATGCCCTTTCCCTGGCTTCTATGGCCCTGGACATTCCCTGGAAACCCTTTGTCAGTTTATCGACCTCAGGATAGCTTTCCGGCAGGGAGTGAACCCTGTAATCGCCCCCGGCAATTTTCTGCGCAACGGAGTCAAGCCGTGAAAGCGGTCTCAAGGTCCTTCTGAGAACCGAGAAGGCCAGGGCCGCGGCAAAAACGAATGAAAGGACCAATCCCAGCAAAATAATCTTTCTGATCTTCCTTACCGGAGCAAACGCATCTTCAATCGTCTGGACAATCACCACGGGCCATCCAGTTTGAGACACAAGGGCCACGCTTACAAGGCTGTCCACCCCCGCAAACTGGCAGCGGAAGGTTCCCTCCTCACCGGCCAGGCCATGGCGGATGCCCTCAAGGTCCTTTATGTTCAACCTCTGGGCTACACATGACCTATCGGGGTGCGCGATCGCAGTCCCATTGAGGTCGGCCATGGCTGCGTACCCCGTACGTCCAATTCGTACTTTTTCGATTAAATTGTCAAGGACGGCAAGAGAGAGGCACCCAACCACCATTCCGCCCCTGAAAGATTGTGTCAAGGTGATAGTAGTCTCTCCGGTGTCCGGGGAAACATAGGCAGGAGAGTACCAGGGCTTACCAACCTTCCTGGTCATTTGGAAGTAAGGCTGACCGGACATATCGATCCCCACATATTGCCTATTAAACGGGGCTGCAATCCTGACCACCCCTGAGTTGTCAAGGAGCAGGATCTTATTGAACACCCGTATATGCCTTACCATGGCTTCCAGTGGTTCCCTGACTTCTTCTTGCCTGCTCCATCCTTTTTTTTCAATGATCTCCGAGACAGCGTTTAGGAGGCAAAGCGGCCCCTCTAAGAACCTGTCTACCTCACCGGCAAGGGACTTTGCCAGAATCAAGTTTTTGCGGGAAATCTCCTTTTGATTGTAACTTGTCAATAAATGCAATGAGGTGAGCGAGACCAGCAGAAGGGGCAATCCGGCCACGAGAAGAAAGTTCAGGGTCAATACGACCTTGAGCGTGGGACGAAGCTTCATGGCTTACTCCATGCTCTCGAAGTGTCCTTTTTTAACAGTGATAAGAAAACGTTTTCGTTGGGGGTCCCCATATTTATCTATGTGTAGATCTCCTTGGAGACCATGGAAGATCTTTTGTTTTAAAATGTTCGACTTCAGACTATCCGCGCTGCTGCCGTTCTTTTTTAAGGCTTTAAATAGCACCTGTGCCGCGTCATAAGCATTGATGGCGCCAAAATCGGGTTCCCGGCCAAAACGCCGCCTGAAATCCGCCTTGAACTTCAAATAGGAAGGACGCGTGCTTCCCGTGTTTATCAAGTGTGAAAAAAGGATCCCTTCCACGGCATGCCCTCCATGCCGCAAGAGATCATCCGTCATGGCCCACCCAGAGGAAATGAGGGGGGCCTTTGATCCGGCCATTCTTATGTGCTGGCAGATCATGGCTGTATCGAGGGCCCCGGCCACTATCAATAATCCATCCGGTTTGGCTTGTAGCAATGTATGAACCAAATCGTCAAAATGGACATCAGGCCCAGACTTGAAAGGAACGGCCAGAGCAATCTTCCCCCCTGATTTTTCAAACTCAGCGCTGAAGTTTTTAAAATATCCTTTGCTGTAAGCCCGATTGGACACATCATAGACCACGCTCATCTTTCTGAGGCCCATTCTGTCATAGGCAAATCGGACCAGATGCTCCGTTTCCGATCGATTGGGAGGTGTCACTCTGATAAAATAGTCGTCAATACCGGTCAACTTGTTTGTGCTTACGGTGGGGCTAATCATGAGCACTTTCTCCCTGTTTATCAGAGAATATGCCGCAATGGACATGGCGCTGGTCATGTGACCGATGATGGCCGCCACGCCTTCACGAATCAGTTCTTTGTCGGCCTTGAGAGCCTCTTGGGGATCGTGCCTGTCGTCCCTGGTGAAAAGTA
Organism: Deltaproteobacteria bacterium; assembly: GCA_021159525.1. GTDB lineage: Bacteria > Desulfobacterota > DSM-4660 > Desulfatiglandales > Desulfatiglandaceae > AUK324. The sequence goes on from JAGHEC010000451.1 coordinate 6,090, forward strand.
CCACACGCCGGCCATTGATCCCCCCGGATCTGTTCAATTCTTCAATCGCCAGCACGACCCCGTCTCTCCCGGCAGTACCCAAGTCTGAAAGCCTCCCGGTCAATGGCCCAACAAAGCCGATCTTGATGGGTTCATTTTTATTCCCGCAAGATGCAAGATGTGTTGATATGAAAATGACGGCCAGAAGGATAAAAAGCCAAGGGAAATACCAGACCCTTCGGTCCTCTTTTGTAGATTTCATGTCAGCCCCCAAACCCCAAGGCAATAAATGGCCTCCGCCTAATTCCCTTCGGGTTCTTGATATTGGGTTTGGCTGAGACTCGTTACGGCAAACAGCATCAGCTCAATAATTGGGGGGATAACAGCGAACGTACCACCGGGGCAGGAGGATTTTTCTTGTGCTCCGGGCCTCCGGGCTGGTCTCTTGAGTGACTTATCTGCGGGGGACACCCGCCTGCCAAGGCCAATTGAGCGTTCTTGCCAAGACTTTCGTCCCGTGGATCTGCGATGGCAGA
>JAGHEC010000277.1 GCA_021159525.1 Deltaproteobacteria bacterium
ACGAAAGTCTTGGCAAGAACGCTCAATTGGCGTTGGCAGGCGGGTGTCCCCCGCAGATAAGTCACTCAAGAGACCAGCCCGGAGGCCCGGAGCGGAAGAAAAATTCTTCTGCCCCGGCACTAGGTTCCCAGTTATCCCCCCAATTATTGAGCTGATACTTTAAATGTCGCCCTTTTTAGTCCATTTGGTTGTTTCCCCCGGTCACCGGACAGGTCTTTGTGTTGTCCGGGAAAAAGGTTTTGGACTGCGCGGCCGCAACACACTCACGGTTTATGATATCTTCCCGGAGAACACAGATCATTGACTGCCTCGGAGGGGCCCTTGTTGCCCTGTGGCTGGTCATGATCGGGCTTCTGATTTATAAAACACACTTTCAGAAATCCATACAATCTGATGAAATTGTGACTGAAACAGTTGCGCTGAAAGAAACGGAACGTAACTGGATGGAGATCTATCTCAAGGACGCAAAGGTGGGGTACAGCATGACCCGGATCGATCCCGTGGGGGAGGATTTTATCATATGGGAAGAGGTCGTGTTGAACCTCAGTCTGATGGGACAGCCGAGTGTGATGCGGACCAACATCCGGTCCCTGGTGGACCGGCGATTTAGGCTGAAGCGTTTTACCCTTGGGGTCGAATCCGGGATTGTCCGGTTTCATATGTCGGGGACCGTGGAAGACGGCCAGGTCCTCATAGAGACCGGCCGGGGCAACCGGAAAAAGACCCGGGCCATCCCCCTAAAGGGCCCCCCTGTCACCGGGGGCGCCATCTCCCTTTTTTTCAGGGGCCGACCCCTGAACGTGGGGGAATCATTTTCTTTCCTCATGTTTGACCCAAGCACCATGGCCCAGAAGTCCATGGTGATTACAGTGGCCGCCCGGGAATCGGTCGTCATTAACCGCATCAGATACAAAACATTCCGCCTGGAAACCGAGATGTGGGGCCAGAAGCTGACATTCTGGGTGGATGAGTCAGGAGAGATGCTGAAAGAAAAGGGATTTCTGGGATTGACCCTGATGCGGTCGAATGCCTCGACAGCGACCCGGGATCTGGAGGGAGAGGAATCCTTCGATTTCTATGAGATGGCCTCTGTGCCGGTCAAACCGAAGCTCCAGGAGGCGGAAAGGCTGACCTGCCTGAAACTGAAGATCGAGGGACTGGACAGGGGCGCATTGGATGCAGAGGTCCTCAACAGCGGCAGACAGCGCTTTTCTGACAATATCATTCAAATCAGGCAGGAGAACCTGCCGCTCAGGCCCGAGTACCTTTTGCCCTGGACGGACGTGCCGGAATCGATGAGACCCTATCTCCAGCCGGAATTCAATATTGAGAGCGACGATCCGGCGATCGTGGAACAGGCCCGCCGTATTGTGGGCCTCACCCGGGATCCGGCAGCCGCGGCCCGAAAACTGTTGGCATGGGTCTACAGCCACATCGAAAAAATGCCTGTGTTGAGCATCCCGAGCGCCGCAGAGGTCCTGAAGACGCGGTCAGGGGACTGCAATGAACACGCAGTCCTGCTCACAGCCCTGCTGCGGGCCATTGGCATCCCGGCCCGCGAGTGCATCGGCCTGGTCTACGCCAATGACCGGTTTTTTTATCATGCCTGGACAGAGGCCTATCTGGGTCGATGGATCTCCATGGACGCCACCCTTAATCAGATGCCCACAGACGCCACCCACCTCAAGTTGATCCAGGGAGGACTGGAGCGCCAAACCGATATCATTCCCCTTATCGGGAAGCTTAAACTAAGTGCGGCAGATTGTCGAAATGATACAACTGATTGATCTTACAAAGCAATACAGAGAGATTAAGGCAGTCGACCGGATCAACCTGCACGTGGACAAAGGGGCCCGGTTCGGTTTTTTGGGGCCTAACGGCGCGGGAAAGACCACCACCATCAAGATGATGACCGGGGTCCTGCAGCCCACCGGGGGCCGGATCATCATCAACGGGTACGATATGGCCGTTTCTCCCGCAGCCCTCAAGGCGTGCATAGGCTTCATCCCGGACCGTCCATTCATGTACGAGAAGCTGACCGGGCTGGAATTCCTCGATTTCGTGGCAGGTCTCTACGGGTTGGACCGGTCGGCCCGCTTGAAAGGCCGAATGGCGGATCTTCTGACGCGATTCGACTTGCAGGGCTGGGAGGACCAGCTGATCGAGAGCTATTCCCACGGCATGAAACAACGCCTGGTCATGTGCGCAGCCCTGGTCCACGAGCCCGAGGTCCTGATCGTGGATGAACCCATGGTGGGGCTTGACCCCAAAGGGGCCAGATTGGTCAAGGACATCTTCAAGGAACAGGCCGGAAACGGCGTCACCCTTTTCATGTCCACCCATTCCCTGGAAACCGCCGAAGAGGTGTGCGAGAAAATCGCCATTATCCGGAACGGCCGGCTGGTTGCCCATGGCACGCCGGAAGAACTCCGGAATCAGGCCGGGACTGACGGGAAGCTGGAAGATGTCTTTTTGAGGTTGACGCAGGAAAAGGGGATTGCCAAACCATGAGACAGGCCAAAGGATAGGGGCCGGTGAGCAGGAAATGAGCAAACCATAAGGCCGGGCACTGGGCATCAGAAGGTAAAGATTCCACATGAGCTATGAGCTACGAGCTCTCAGCTGCGAGAGGCATTTGTGCAGAACCTGTTTCAACTAATTCGCCCCAGGCTCCGGGCCGTGAGAAACCGGATGACCCGATCCGGGGTCTCGGGCAGGAAACGGGCCTGGGTCATGCTGGGACTTGGATGCGGCTTCTGTGCCGCCATGTTCACAGTCTCGTGCCGGGTCCTCTATTATTTCCAGTCCGTAGAGGTGATCGGCGACCTCCTGGCCCATCAGCTCCTCTCCATGGTCCTCTTGACCTTCTTTTCACTCCTTATCTTCAGCAGCATGATCACGGCCCTGTCCAACCTGTATCTTTCCGAAGACCTGGAACTCTGCCATTCCCTTCCCGTGTCTATGGACACGCTCTTTGTTTCGAGATCGGTCTATACGCTCGTAGACAGCTCATGGATGGTCCTGATCTTCGGGGCGCCGGTCTTTCTCGCCTACGGTTATGTGTACAGGCCCGGTCCCATGTTTTATATCTCTCTGGTTCACATGAATGTGGCCGTGATCCTGATTGCCTGCTCCACCGGAATCCTTGTCACCATGGTCCTGGTCCATGTGTTTCCGGCCCAGCGCACCAGAGACATCATCTTCCTTTTTTCCATACTGCTGGTGATCGCCCTCTACCTCATGTTTCGTCTGCTGAGACCCGAACGCCTGGTCAACCCGGAGGCCTTTTTTACACTTGCCCAGTACGTCAATGCCCTGAAGGTCCCTGATTCACCCTATCTTCCCACCTACTGGGCGGCAGAGACCCTGTGGGGACAATTGAAGGGATCGGACCCGGGGGCGCATCTGTTCCAGGTCCTCCTCGCCTGGAGCACGGTCGGGGCCGCCCTGACCATCAATGTATGGGTCGCCCGGCGCATCTATTTCCATGGGTTTTCAAAGTCCCGGGAGGCAAGAAGGCGGCGGTCTGCGGGCCGGCATATCCTCGAACCGTTTATCCGCTGCGCCACCAGACCGTTCGGCAGGGACCTGGCCGTGGTGATCGGCAAGGACATCCGCATCTTTTTCAGAGACAACACCCAGTGGTCCCAGCTCCTCCTCTTAGGGGCATTGATCGTGGTCTATCTCTACAATTTCAGCGTCCTTCCCCTGGATAAAAGCCCCATCCGGCTGGATTTTCTGCAAAACGAAATCGCCTTTTTGAACATGGGTCTGGCAGGGTTTGTGTTGTCGGCCATCTGCACCCGTTTTGTGTTTACGGCCGCGAGCGCCGAGG
>JAGHEC010000038.1 GCA_021159525.1 Deltaproteobacteria bacterium
GACCATTATCGGGCCGGCAAAGAACATGGACGGCCCGGTTGGAAAGATCGTTCAGGCCTTTGAAGGGGCCGGATTTGATACCAGTACCGCCGACGATGTGGAGGGCCTGATCTGGGGAAAACTGATCGTGAATGTGGGGATCAATGCCCTGACGGCCATCACGCGGTTAAAAAACGGTCGGCTTCCGGATGTTCAGGGAACGAGAACGGTTATGGAGATGGCAGTTAAAGAGGCGATGGGCATTGCCGATGCCAGGGGGATCCATCTGCCCTATCCGAATCCCTTTGAACGGGTCATGGAGGTGTGCCGCGCTACTGCGGAAAATGTAGCCTCCATGCTCCAGGATGTCCTCGCCAGGCGGATGACTGAGATCCAGGCCATTAATGGCGCTATTGTTCGAGAGGGGCTTAAACTGGGGATCCCGACCCCTGTGAACCTGACCTTGACTTCCCTGGTGGAGGCGATTCAGGAGACCTACGATCAGAGGGTGGACGGGTAAGGTCCGGAAATGCGGCTACTCACCACTTACCAGCAGATTCTGACCTGGATGGATCGGTTGCTGGCGGGTGATGCGGTTCAGTTTGCACAAAGTGTCCACTGATATAGTGTATTTCTTGGCAATGCTATAGAGGCTGTCCCCGGCCTGAACCGTATGATAACGCGGTGTGACCCGGGGGGATGATTTTTTGGCCGGAGAGGCTGCACTGCGGGCGGCTAACCGTTTTATCTTCTGCTGAAGCCGGTTTTTCTCTTTCTCGAGGCGGGAAATCCGCTTTTCCAGTTGCTGGAATCCCTTCAGATCCTCGATGCGGCGGAACTGCGTGCGGGTCTCGGGTCTGTTGTTCAGGGCTGCTACCTGCTCTTGAAGTCGGTTCAGCTCGGCTTTCAGGCCGGCTATCTCCTCTGTATGGTTGCTGTTTCTGCCTATGAGAAAAAAGGCGATGCCGGCAATGAGCACGCCGATGCCTGCAAGGATAAGGCCTTTCGGGGCCGGACCCGGATTGCGGCCCGGACCGGAGACCTCTTTTCCGCCCTTGGGCGTGTGTCCAAGGTCATCCACGATCTCTTCCATGAATTCCTGTGCAGCCTCGTTTTTGTCGTGGTCCACGTGTTCCTCCTTCTATCTCGGGCATTGCGGCTAAACATCCTCACGCACGTTCTGCCTGTAATAGCTCAACAAATAGGGGCAGAAGGGTTTTTCTGAGGCGAGTGCCGGGAGGGCGGAAGAAAAATCCTCCTGCCCCGGCAGTACGTTCGCTCTTATCCCCTAATTATTGAGCTGATACTTCTGCCTCTGGGTATCCATAATATGTTTGGAGCAAGGTGTAAACGAAAATCTCCCGCTGCCTTTCCCAAGACGGCCTTTCTGTCCACATGCCCCGCCGCTTGGATCCCCCATTGCGCTCCGGCGAAGTTTTGGCCTGTCTCTGTGTTTTGACATTTTTTTCAGGAGCTGTAATGATCAGGTCCGCTCCACGGGAAGCGGTTGCGATCTGGTTTGACTTCTGGTTTTGGCCTCCATATGATGGGGCCGCGAGAGGCACCTACCGTGAATGCATCAGGGGAGTCGATGCGGCCCGAAAAAAGGTGTATATCATGAAAAGTTATCGAAAGGAACTGTGGTTTCAGGACCCTCCAGGAGGGGATTTATCAATATAACGCCACAGGTGAACGAGTGCCCCAAAGAGAGCGGCATTCAGGAGGGTCTGGTCCTGGTAAACGCCATGCACATTACCGCATCGGTCTTCATTAATGACGATGAGCCGGGACTGTATCACCTCAATAATTAGGGGGATAACTGCGAACCTGGTGCCGGGGCAGAAGAATATTTCTTCCGCTCCGGGCCTCCGGGCTGGTCTCTTCAGTGACTTATCTGCGGGGGACACCCGCCTGCCAAGGCCAATTGAGCGTTCTTGCCAAGACTTTCGTTCCGTGGATCTGCGATGGCGGAAGGAAGTAACATGGGTAACAAGGCAATGGCGGGCAGGCTTGCCCCCTTTGGCATTCTCGCATTCGTGGAGCTGCGGCTTCCCCCACTGATAAGTCACAAAGAGACGGCGCCCTCCCGGCAGTCGCGTCAGAAAAACCCTCCTGCCCCGGGTTATTGAGCTGTTACGTGAGGCGGACAATCCCAAATTTGAACAAAAATCAGCCGTGAACGGTTACAGATTATCGGGGAGTGAGATAAAGCAATCATGCAGAAAACCCAAGCAAACAAAGGATGGATCAGGAGGGTGACACCGGGCCTTGAACCCCCGAGTCTCGGCGATAACACGGCTGACGTGGATCGCCTGACGAGGGGGATCAAAAAGGCCCTGGGCACGGCACAGGACGTATGCGTTGGCCTGTCCCGGGCGGGAAAGGTCTCTGCTTTCCTGAGGAAATGGGATTATCAGGTGAAGGCATCCATTTATGAGGACCATGGGTGCTGGCATCTGATCGACATTACGGATGCACGGGATGAGGAGGGCCTGTTCGGCATGGCGCTTGATCTGGGGAGCTCTACCCTGGTGGTGAGGCTGTTAGACCTGGAAACAGGGGACCGGATCGACGAGATCTCCTTCCATAACCCCCAGATTGAGGTGGGCGCGGACATCCTTGCCCGGATCCATTTTGCGTCGAAAGAGGAGGGACTTGCAAAGCTTCAGGCGATGGTGATCAACCGGTTGAACGAGGCCGTTGAGGACCTGTGCAGCAAGCATGGCATCCGCAAGGAGTCAGTCATGGCTATGTCTGTGGCAGGGAACACCACCATGACGCATTTGTTTCTGGGGCTTAGCCCCTACTGGCTTTGTCGTGAACCCTACATCCCCGTGTTAAACCGCGCCGAGCTGATTCCATCCTCTGAGCTGAACCTGGTCATCCACCCTGCGGCCCCTGTCCTGGCGGCCCCCAATGTGGGGAGCTATTTCGGGGGAGACCTGATCGCAGGGATACTGGCCTCTGGGATGCATCAACAGGAACAGGTTTCCTTTCTGGTGGATGTGGGAACCAATGCCGAGGTGGTGATCGGCAACAGGGACTGGCTCATGGCCTGCGCCGGTGCGGCAGGTCCGGCCCTGGAGGGGGGCGTGGCCGACATGGGGATGATGGCCGGTCCGGGTGTGATTGACCGGGTGGTCATCGATCCGGACACGCGGGAATTCAAGATCGGAATCATCCGGGATGAAACCCATGAGGGATTGCGGACCAAGGGGCCGGTGGGGATATGCGGCTCCGGCCTGATCGACCTGGCGGCCCAGCTCTTCAGGGCGGGAATGATTGATCTGAGGGGAAAATTTGTGGACGCGGCCTGCGCAAACCGTCTGGTGGAAGAGGACGGCATCCGTCACCTCATCGTGGTGTTCCCGCACGAGTCGGGCACGGGCCGCAGTCTCACCCTGAGCCAGACCGATATCGACGGACTTATTCGATCCAAGGCGGCCATGTATACCATCCTGACCACCATCGCCAACACGGTCAATATATCCTTCCCGGAAATCGGGAAATTCTATGTGGCCGGGACCTTTGGTTCCTACATTGATCCCCGTTCGGCCATTATGATCGGCATGCTTCCTGATCTCCCTCTCGACACATATGCATCCCTGGGAAATACCTCGCTTGAGGGCGCGGCCATGGCCCTTCTGGACGCGGAGGCCAAGGCGTCTCTGTTTCAGATCAGGGACCGGATTACCTACCTGGAACTCAATGTAAACCAGGAATTCATGAATCTTTTTAGCGCGGCCAGGTTCATTCCTCACACCGACCGGTCGCTCTTCCCGAGCGTGACTGCGGGAGGCTGAATCTGAAAAGCAAGGATCTGCTGACATTCATCAGGACGAGGGGCTGGGCCCGGACACTTTTTCTGGTCCTCTTTTTGGGAATAATGGGCTGTCTTTTCTATCCATGGATTGAGAGTTATTTTGTCTTTTTCCCGGATCGTTCTTTCGAGGCGACTCCCGCAGACTGGCGTCTCAATGGTGAGGACGTGTATTTTGAGACCGCGGACGGCACGCGGATCCATGGATGGTTTTTTCCGCTGCCCGGCGATCCGCCGGTCATCCTCTTTTCCCATGGAAACGCCGGCAACATTTCGCATCGCCTGGAGAATGTAAAGTTGCTCGTAAGCAGGGGCCTCAGTGTCTTCATTTATGACTATCGAGGCTACGGCAGAAGCCATGGCCGGCCCTCGGAAAAAGGGATCTATCAGGACGGCCTGGCGGCATACGACTGGCTGACCGTCTGCAGGAAGATTGGCCCCGACCGGATTGTTTCGTTCGGCCGGTCCCTGGGCGCGGCGGTTGCAATCGAGATCGCCGCGAGACGGAGGGTGCGGGCTTTGATCGTCGAGAGCGCCTTCACCTCGACACGGGATATGGCGAGACAGATGTTTTTATTTGGGTTCCTCGCGCCCCTTTTGCCAGCCCACTACAACAACCTGGCAAAGATCCAGGGCATCCACGCGCCCAAACTCATTGTCCACGGAAAAGCGGATGAGATCGTCCCTTTCACCATGGGCCGGGCCCTGTACCTGGCGGCCCCCGGGCCCAAATTCCATTACTGGATACCCGGGGCCGGACACAATGATACTTATCTGGTGGCTGGCAGGAACTATGGGGATGTCTTTTTGAGGTTTGTCTCGGAATTAACCGAACTTCGTGAAAAAATTATGTCGTAACCGTTCACGCGGTCTTGAGATCTCCCTGATACACTGATATGCGAAAATCGCATCAGCTCAATAATTGGGGGGATAACAGCGACCGTACCACCGGGGCAGGAAGATTTTTCTTGTGCTCCCTCCGGGGCGTAGGCCCGCGACGGGCCGGAGGCCCGGCCTCCGGGCTGGTCTCTTCAGTGACTTATCTGCGGGGGACACCCGCCTGCCAACGCCAATTGAGCGTTCTTGCCAAGACTTTCGTCCCGTGGATCTGCGATGGCAGAAGGAGGTAACATGGGTAACAA
>JAGHEC010000039.1 GCA_021159525.1 Deltaproteobacteria bacterium
CCCCCACGGATCCTCCGGCAGGGTCCCGGGGTTGAATCGACTCCAGAGTTGGCAGAGCCTCCTCGCCCTGAGCGCGCTCCAAAAAGCCGTTCTCAAAGACCGGTTGGCCAGAACAGGCTTTCGGGACAGGGGCCGCGTCGGGTTGAGGCAGCGATGGCCCCCTCAATGGAGACTTCCCGGAAGGAATTGAAATCCAAAGCCTCGGACCATGAGGCCTGGGTCCTGACCCGGCCTGACCCGGCTTGTCATAAAGATTGATCACCAGTCGATGGGGATTCTCCATTAAAAAGGCACGCATTTTGACAAAATCCTTGGGAAGCCCGATACGAACCAGAAGCCCATCATCCACGCTCTCTATCTTTACCCATGAATCAAATGTCTTATATCTGCGGAATGGAGAGATTTGGGTGACAACATTTGGCAATGCCAGATGCAGTTCGCGTCCGTTTACTGCGGGTTCGTCAAACAAGACCCTATCCGAAAACTGGAATACGATTGAGGCGTAATCCTTGTGCCGTCCGCCCCGCATGGTCTCCAGAACGGGCCGGACCCGGCGCTTGGATTGGGGGGCTTCAACAGTGCGGTTCTGCGCCAGGATGGGCTGTCCGAACCGGTTGGCGAGATATGATGAAAAACAAAAGGCCACGGGAATAAGGTGCACCGCAGCAACAAAGCCTGCAATAAAAAAACATATTTTTCTTGCACTCGGCTTCAATTTCTTTACTCATTCAAGGGCGTTATCCCCGCCCCGTCGGCTGTCACCGTCCTGCCCTATGCCCTTCGCCCTGCACGTCACAACTTTCCCCATGTGCTTTGCGCCTTATGGCACATAAATCGTATCCCCCGGATAAATATAGATATTTGCTTCAGGTACCCTGCCTGCAATGCCGTTTTCGAGGTTGTAGCGCAGGTTCTCCTGCTTCCCGTTTACCACGCGAACAATGGCGATGTTCTCTGTATCGGCCCATTCCGTAACCCCGCCGGCCATGGAAATGGCCTGGAAAAGAGTCATATTGTCGGCCAGTTTATACTGATCCGGCCTATTGACCTCCCCAAGGACATAAAATACTTTTTCCTCTTCGGGTTCATAGATTGTCAATTCCCTGAACTTGACATAGACCATGTCGCCGTTTTTTATCCTGGGGAGTGGTTCCTCGCTTTCTTTGTTCAAAAAAAGCTGAAGGTTGAAGATCTCATCCACATTGCCCTTCCTGACGATAAGGATTTTGCTCAGATCGGCGTTATCCGTCTCTCCCCCTGCCGCCACAATCAGGTCTAAGAGATTCATGTCCTCCCTGGGCTCATATGTGCCGGGATCGTTGACCGCTCCGAAGATCCGGACTTTGTTTTTAACATCCTCCTCCAGTTTTTCAGGGGGCGGGGTCCAGGGCATCAGGGTCCGCTTGATGTTTCCGAAGTTGGGGGAAATGGGCACAAATAAAATGTCGTTTTCCTGAAGGGGCGTCAGGAGCCTGGGATCTCCTGTAATCGTAAACTGGTAGAGATTGATCTTGATACGCTCGGCCTCCTCTCCTCTTTTTCTCAGGATGCAGGCGTCGCTCATAACAGCGCCGTCCACTGCACCGCCGGCCATGTTGAGGGCCGCCTGAACATTGGCGCCTTCCCTCACAATATATACGCCCGGGTTTGCCACATGGCCCAGGACCTGGACAAACTGGCGCTTTTCAATGATGCTGACCTCCATCTTGGAATCCCTGGTAAGGTACTTGGGGAGCTTCTTTCCAATTGCCTCTTTGATTCGCTCGATGGTCAGGCCATTTACATAAATATGGCCTACATCCTCGATATAGACATAACCGTTAGCATCCACTTCGAACTGGTTGAGCTTATATATTTTGTCCTGAATGTATTGATCCTTCCCTTCCGCCCGGCCAGGCACATTGATAAAAAGGAGATCCCCTGCATCCACCCTTTTCTGATAAACCCTTGGAGAGGGCACCATCAACACGTCATTGGGTTGAAGGACGATTTTCTCATCTGTCACACGCATTTCCCGATATCCGTCACGCGTTTCCCGTCGGAGCTTCAAACCGACGTCGACCACCCCTTCCAACAGACCCCCTGCCGTATCAATCAGGCGCCGAACCGGTGTAACCGTGGGCACGCGATACCATCCTGGGTACCGAACCCCCCCCCTAATCTGGATGTACCGTTCGCTTTCAAGCAGCTTAACCGATATCTTTTCTCCTTTCTCCATAAATTTGGCGAGTTTTGGCGTCAATTCCCGTTCCAGATCGGCAAGTCTCAGGCCCTCAACCGATACCCGGCCTATGCTCATCATGTAGATATTTCCATCCGGGGCCACATCATATACCGTGCTCATTTCGGGCTGGCCCGGGACATGGATTTCCAACACGTCGCCCCCTGCCAGGGCACGCGAATCTTCAGAAACCACCGAAGGCCCTTTTGGGGCAGCGGGCGTCGGGTCAGGCAATGCCTCCTCCCCCTTTGTCCCCTTGCCTTCGGCCTTGCCCTGCTCCACCCCGGCCTCGGGGCCCGGCCCTGGAGCTTCGGCACTTGCCCTCCCTTCAGGTGGAGAGGCAACCTCGTTGGAGAAAGGACTTTCAGGCCCTCCGGACGAATCAAAGGCCGTGACGGCGAAAAAATAATCCTTATCATCAGTGAGCCCGTGAAGGGTTATCTCGGCAATATTCCCATCCACAATAATCGGAGGCGGACCTTCGGCTGCATAATCGGCTGGGTCAGGCCGGTAAGGCGGGCCTGATTTTGTGTCGTAATAGATCTTGTAGCCGGCAGGGGTCGGATCCTTCTGGGCCTCCCACCTGAGGGTAATCTCCTTGGTTTTTTTGGGGACATCGACACCGGCTTGACCATCTGGAGCCGATCCCGGTCGAGCAGTCTCAGGCGAGCAAACAGGGGTGCGGGAAGACGGGGGGGCATCCGTGGACTTGGCAGCTGATCGGGCATGGGCGCCGGCTATGATAATAGTTGTGCCCCTGCCCTTGTCGGCCGGCTCAAGCCCTTTCGCAAAGATATCAAAGAGGGGCGGGGCCGGGCGCCCAAGAATCCCGAGGGCACGGACTTGGGCATTGCCACTGTGCTTAAGACAATTCGGCTGCGGTCCAGCCTCTGCCGTTCCATTGCATGCCATAAGCAGCATCAACAGGAACTGCGCCATAACCTGAAAAAGATTTTTTTTCATACCGTGCATCCGATGCCCTCTTTCGTGTTGTCAAAGGATGGAGATGCGCGACCCCGACATCGGAGAATATTTATAGGAAATTCGAGAATAAATAGCAATACCGATATGAGCTGCCTGCATAAATCGCATGCAATGCCCTCACTTGCGCCGGAGCAGGGCAAAAGAATCGCTGAAGGGCTCATCTCATTATTGACACAACCCCTCCATCTGCTGTAGTTTTAATAATTAGGCCATTACAATTTGTTTCTGAGAGGATAACCGTTCACGGGGACTTGAGGTCTCCTTGATACATTGATATGAGAAAACCGTATCAGCTCAATAAGTAGGGGATAACAGCGAACCTAGCACCGGGGCACGAGGATTTTTCTTGCGCCCTCCCGGCAGTCGCGTCAGAAAAACCCTTCTACCCCCATTTATTGAGCTGTTACCTTTTTTTTACCATTCATCATTCGATATCGGACGTTTCACGCCGACCGCAAAATTCGACGAGGATCTTTTTCTCCTTTATTCGATGTTGCACGTTCGATGTTCGATGTTCATGGCTTCCACGGCAACGTTTAAATTTCAAATATTTTGGGCTGGGATTTAGGACCGAGATCTCCCCCTGTAACCCAAGGGGCGGAGCTATGCCTGTTCACGGTCCATCTTTTTTGCGCGCACGCCTCCCAGACAGCCCAACCTCAAATCAGTGTACCCCGGGTTCTTTGTCGCATGATACAGAACTACCTCACCGTCGATATCGAAGATTATTACCAGGTTTCCGCATTCGAGCCTCTTGTCGGTCTCGCAAAATGGGATCGGTATCCCTCAAGGGTGGTTCGGAACACCAGGATGCTCCTTAACATGCTGGATGGCCGCGGGGTCAAGGCTACCTTTTTTGTCCTGGCGTGGGTAGGTGAAAGGTATCCGCAGCTCGTAAAAGAAATCGCGGCCAATGGACACCCTATCGGGTGCCACAGCTATCAGCACCGCCTCATATACACCCTCTCTCCCGATGAATTCAAAGAGGACACGCATCGGGCAAAAGATATACTGGAACAAATCACCGGACTGAGAGTAACCGGATACCGGGCCCCCAGCTACTCGATTACCAAACACTCCCTGTGGGCGTATGATATCCTGGAGGAATTGGGCTTTGTATTCAGTTCCAGCGTTTTTCCCATTTACCACGACCGGTACGGCATACCAGACGCTCCAAGGTTTGCATACAGGGTCCCGCACCACGACCTGGTGGAATATCCCATCTCCACCGCCCGCTTTTTAGGATACAATATCCCGGTATCAGGCGGGGGGTATTTCCGGCTCTTTCCCTACGCGTTTGCCAGATTGGCCCTGTCCAGGATCAACAACAAGGAACATCAACCCTTTGTCTTCTTTATCCACCCCTGGGAAATGGACCCGGATCAACCCAGGATAGCCCATGCCAGCCTGCGGTCAAGGCTCAGGCATTATACCAATCTGGATAAAACTAAAGAGCGCTTTCACAAACTGCTGAATGAGTTTTCATTTATCCCTGTCCCCGAAAGGCAACCAATTGAAGTTTATCGAGTTAATGGGGCCTATTGAGTTCATTGGGCTGCCGCAGCTCTGGATCCCGATGATCCTGTAAATTTTGTCAATGGACGTGCATATTCGAGAAATCCAATCCGCGGATGCCTCTAAATGGGATGCCTATGTCCATTCACATCCTCGGGCCACACTCTACCACCTCTATGGCTGGCGGACCGTCCTTGAAAAAGCTTACGGCCACAAGACCTGCTATCTCGCCGCCACCAACTCAACAAACCCAGTAAACTCAAGTAACTCAACAAACCCGATCATCGGTCTCCTCCCCATGGTCCATCTCAAGCACGTTCTTTTTGGCAACACCCTCATTTCCATGCCCTTCTTTGATCTTGGGGGCATCCTGGCAGACGACGAGAAAACCGAACAAGCGCTTCTCAATCATGCAATAAGGCTTGGGAAAAAGATGAAGGCCAGCACCATCGAACTTCGCCACGCCCAACCCCTTTCATGCCTCAACTCAACAAACTCAATAAATCCAACAAACCCTGCTTCTGTCGCGACCCGATCCAACAAAGTCCGGATGCTCCTCAATCTCCCCAATTCCTCAGATTACTTAATGAAATCCTTCAAATCCAAACTCAGAAGCCAGATCAAGAAACCCATGAAAGAGGGCTTGGTTGCCAAAATCGGGGGGTTCGAATTGATCCAGGATTTTTATCATGTTTTTTCGGTTAACATGAGGGATTTAGGGTCTCCTGTCCATTCCAGCCGACTCATGAAAAGTGTGCTCGATGAATTTCCGAAACATGCAAGAATCGTTATGGTCTATGGCACGCATGGGCCTATGGCCTGCAGCCTCATCATGGGCTTCAAGGATACGCTTGAGAACCCCTGGGCCTCTTCCCTTCGACAATACAGCCGCCTCAGCCCTAATATGCTTCTCTACTGGAGCATGCTGGCATATGCCTGCGACAATGGTTTTATCAGATTCGACTTCGGCCGATCCACCCCCGGCGAGGGGACCTGCAGGTTCAAGAAACAGTGGGGCGCTCAACCATACCCCTTGCACTGGCACTACATTTTCCTTAAGGGCCATCGACCTGCTGATGCACCCGACCATAGGTCCAGGTTTGAATCCCTCGTCAGATACTGGCAAAAACTGCCGGTGCCTGTTACAAGACTCATAGGGCCACTCATCAGAAAACATATTGGATTATAGCCGGGTTTGACTGAATGCCCATAAGAAGAACCCTTCCCCCCGCCGCCGCCCCCATCTACCCGCGAGACATCCTGTCGGGCCTGTCGGGCCTGCGTCACGGGAGGCAGGAACTTGATCGCTTCAAAACCGGGCTCAAAGATTATTTCGGGGTGCAACACTGTTTTCTGGTCTCTTCCGGAAGGGCCGCATTAACCCTGATCCTCAGGAGCCTGAAAGATCTGAAGCCAGATGCGGATCAGGTCCTTATCCCGGCCTATACGTGTTATTCAGTACCCTCAGCCATCGTACGCGCAGGCCTGAAAGTTCAACCGTGCGAAATGGATCCCAACAAACTTGATTTTGACTACACCCAATTATCCAGGCTTCTCCTGCCACCCGCCAAACTCCATGAACCTGCTAAACCCAACAAACCCAAGCAGACCCCAAACCCCTTTCTCGCCATCGTTCCCGCACATCTCTACGGCATCCCCGCGGATATGGACCGTCTCCGATCCCTGCTCAATGACACCGATATTGCAATCGTGGAAGATGCAGCCCAGGCCATGGGAGCGAGAAAAAACGGAAAGCTGCTTGGAACACTTGGCGATGCCAGTTTTTTCAGCCTGGGGCGGGGAAAGGCCTTGTCCACCGTAGAGGGAGGCATTATCCTCACGAACAGAGAAGACATCGCTCGTCGGATTTCATCATTCTTGAACAAGACACCAGTTTACATCCCATTTGAATTATTCAAATTGATCATCGAAGCGGTCGTCTTAAACCTCTTTACGCACCCAACCCTCTTCTGGCTGCCGAAATCTCTTTCCATTCTCAAGCTCGGCGAAACCGTATATGATCCGAGTTTCAAAATCAGACGGATGCACCCCTTTCAGGCCGGTATGGCCCAAAACTGGCAGCGCAGGCTAAAAAAATTTCAAATCATCCGTAAGGAATGCGCAAAATTTTGGTCAAAGCTCACCGAAGGGCTTAACACCAATGAACTATCATGCATCAAACATCTGGTTGAATCAGATGTGATTCGCTTTCCCATCAGCATTAAAAATCCCTCGCTTCGAAAATGGATATTGGAGCTAAGCAACCAAAAAGGCCTCGGAATAATGCCTGGTTATCCCGATTCCATCGATGCCGTCCCCGCGCTCGGGGGCTTCTTTCCCGACAAGGATTTCCCTGTAGCCAAACAATACGCCCGGCAAATCATCACCCTCCCTGTCCACCCCTATGTTACAAAAAGCGACAGAGCAAGTATTTCGGATTTCATACTGAAAGCTTTTTCCAAATGAGGCGGTTGACCGACGCGGCTTAATGGCATCACCTCAATAATTAGGGGGATAACTGCGAACCTAATGCCGGGGCAGAAGAATTTTTCTTCCGCTCCGGGCCTCCGGGCTGGTCTCTTGAGTGACTTATCTGCGGGGGACACCCGCCTGCCAAGGCCAATTGAGCGTCCTTGCCAAGACTTTCGTCCCGTGGATCTGCGATGGCAGAAGGAAGTAACATGGGTAACAAGGCAATGGCGGGCAGGCTTGCCCCTTTGGCATTATCGCATTCGTCGAGCTGCGGCTTCCCCCGCTGATAGGTCACAAAGAGGCGGCGCCCTCCCGGCAGTCGCGTCAGAAAAACCCTTCTGCCCCCGTTTATTGAGCTGTTATATCCTGACATAGCTGCAATTTTAGCGTTTTAAGCTTTGATTGAGGGGCTGAACAAGGTGTTTGGCACGATCTTGAAGAGATTTTCAAGGCTTATCCGCTCGAGGTACTGTTAACGTGTTGCACAGCCTCTATGGGGGATTTATGGAATGCTGCATCCGTGATGTTGTCCCCTCCATCTTGCTTGCGGGATAGCTGCAGGGGGATCCGCCATGAAAATTATGTGCCAATTTTGTAAGTCTGTATACAATATCCGTATTGAGTCGTTGCCTCACCGCAAGATCGTTACGGTTAGATGCAAGAAATGCGGGAATCTGATTCGGTTTGTGCATCCACTGGAAAATGGGGCAGATGCGGTTTCCGCTCCTTCCAACCACAGGGTCTCCTCGGTGGAAAAAGGACCTCCCCAGGCGGCCCCCAGACACGACCCTGCCAAGGTGCGGGCCCTGAAGCAAAAGATTCGCATGTGCCTGATGGGATTTATTCCACCCATCGCCCACGTCGTCGCCAAGGCACAGATGGTGATGTCAGATCCCGATGCCAGCCT
Organism: Deltaproteobacteria bacterium; assembly: GCA_021159525.1. Classification (GTDB taxonomy): domain Bacteria; phylum Desulfobacterota; class DSM-4660; order Desulfatiglandales; family Desulfatiglandaceae; genus AUK324. The sequence goes on from JAGHEC010000039.1 coordinate 8,100, forward strand.
GCGGGACCTGGTTGAGGTTATCGAGACAGACCAGGGAATCACAACTTATGCATTGAGGGTTGCCAACTCCGCGTACTACGGCCTTTCCGGAAGAGTGACCTCTATTCGTCATGCCTCGGTTCTTCTGGGAAACAAGATCATGGGCGAAATCATTGCCATGGCCGGCGCCAGGGGCTTTTTGGGAAAGATGTTGAGGGGCTATGGCCTGGAGTCAGAGGTCCTCTGGCGGCATTCTCTCGCTGTGGGCATCGGTTGCAAAATGCTCGCAACCAGAAAAGCTCCTGATCTGGAACAGGATGCATTTGCCGCCGGGCTGCTTCATGACGCCGGGATGATCATGTTGGACCCCTATATCTTTGAAAAAAAGGAGCTGTTCGATGAAATCATGGAAGACGGGACCTGTACCTTCCTTCAAGCGGAGAGAATAACCCTTGGGCTTGACCATTGCGAGGTGTGTGCAGAGATGTTCGCGGAATGGGGGCTTCCCAAGGGTCTGCTGAAGCCGGTTGCCCATCACCATCGCCCCGGCGCCTCTGCCGGGGGGCTTGGATATGCCGTTCACATAGCAGACATCATGGCCAGGAGGTGCGGGTACGGCGCCGGAGTGGATGATATGCTGTATCAGGCGGACAAGAGGGCCATGGCCTTTTTTGATCTTGAAGAGGAGGCGTTGGCCGGCCTGTGCGGTGAGATCCGCGATTCTGTCAAAAAAATTGTTATGGAAATGTAAGATGGCGCGGCCTGAGCTGTAGGTCTGGCTTGGGCAAAGCGCTATTTTGATACGAGCTGTGATGCAAGCTGATGGAGATCTTTGTCTGCCAGGGCCTTCAGCTTCTTTTTGACAACCCGGGAGAAATATTCCCTTTCTGTCTTGGTGAGGCGCTCTCCGTTCAGTTTTTTGAAAATCAAATCCTGTTGCCTGGGCGAAAAAAGGAGACTCACGGATCTTAAGGCCTCCGGACAATAGGGGCTCAGGGCATGCCCTTCCGCGTGCCGGGACAGCGGGAAGTCCATTCGCTCGCTGAAGACCCTCCTTATGCGCTTAACGCGCAAACAAAGGCCGGACCCCAAATCAAGGACCCGGGATAATTTGAGGTCCCCCCACTTGCTTTTCAGAAACGTTTCCACTTCAACAGGGTCTCCCGGAAAAGAAAGACCTTTTTCCCTGAACAGGCAGAGGGTGACCCATACGAGCTTCTGAAAGATATCGCTGTGGTGCGTGTCCCTGCCGCATGCGTCAAAAAGTTCCACCAGGCTTACGGAAAGTCCGTTTTGTGCAAAAAGTCCCAGCAGTGCAGGAAAAAACTCCAAGAGCCTTGGATCGTTAGATGTGATCAGGGCACGCAGGACCGCCAGCATTTTGGCCTCCTCAAACAGCGCTTTACCGCCAGCACCAGGGGCCCGCGCCAGATTCAGGAGACCTTCGATTGTATATTCCGTCCGCATGTCTGACTGCCCCCATGTAATCATAAAATCCATAAAAACAGCGTGGCGCCGTCTTGGCGCCAGAGGCCTGGGGTTTAGTTCAACGCCAAGTAGAAATCAAAATAGAGCCCCGGTCTTTTTGTACAAAAGCATACAAGAATTGTTCCAATGCCCGGACCCTGGGGCCGGGGGGAGTGCCATGAGTTGTCGTTTAAAAGGGCGATGCCGCCTGGCCGGCGCGGATCTCACATGGCCCGGGCATGATTCGTGCAACAACCAACATGAAATGATGGACCTCCTCCCGCGAATTCCTGAATCTGTGCGGGCGACAGAGCCAGGATAAAACGGCGACCCGTTTGGGACGCCTTTTTGCGGCAGTTGCAGCAGCGGGAATGGGATGAAGACTATGGGGGGAGCGGTCCCGGCGAGGTTGAATCGTAACGGACCGGGATCAGCGTTATCCTGGAATTGATCAAGGAGTATTTACGGCAGAGGAAAGAGAAACCATGGAAGAAATCGGGACCTTTGAAATCGCGAAACCGGTGGTCGGGTCTGTGCTGGATCTGTTTCAAACCATGCTTTCACTCGAGATTGAGCCCTGCGAGCCGGAGGATCTTCCCCGGTCTGACTCCCCGCGAATTGCCGGATCGGTGAGCCTTGCCGGGGAAATTGTGGGCACTGTGATCATAGAGACCACCCACGATTTCGCGCGTCTGATGACCTCCACCATGCTGGGGATGGAAATAGAGGAGATCGAAGGAGAAGAAGAAATCAAGGATGTCATTTTGGAGACATGCAACATTATCAGCGGGAGCCTGAAATCGGCCCTCAACGACGACGGTCTCTCCTGTATGATCTCTTCTCCCACCATCACGTTAGGGAGAAATTTCGATATCGAAACGCTCAATATGGCGCGGTATGAAAGGTTTGCGTTTTGCTCCGAGGGGCATCCATTTCAAGTGGAAGTCTGTTTGAAACTGGCGGAAGACGCCCCTGCCGAGGCATTGCGAAAGCTTACCAGCATTGATATCAGCAAATTTGAGAGGCTTGATATCATTTCCTCTGCAGGTGACGCGGTCATCGAGCTTTTTGATCTGATGCTGGGCATGAAGCTTGAGATATCGGAGGCAAAACAGGCAAGGCCAGGGGAAGGGGGCTGGATTGTCGGGGCCGTCAATTTTGCCGGCGAGGTCATGGGCAGCCTCAACATACGATTGAGTAATGCCTTTACCAGGATTGTCGCTTCCAAAATGATGGATGTGCCCCTGGAAGAGGTCGATGATGATGAGCAGGTCAAGGATGTAATTGGAGAGCTGTGCAATATTGTCGGCGGGAGTCTCAAGTCCGCGTTTTGCGATTCAGGACTCAAGTGTGAGATATCGCCTCCCTCGATTACCGTGGGGGATGATTTCAGGATTGAAATTCTCAATATGGCCCGATATGAGCAGTTTGCCTTTAGATTTTACGATTACGACATCTTTGTGCAGGTCTGTGTGAAGATCGATGAGAATGCACAGCCTGCAAGTGAGGATTCGGATCGAACCGATGCGGTCAATATCGATGAAATTGTGGCGGAGGCCAAGAAACAGGCGATGGACGGCAAGGAGTCTGTCGAGGCTGATACAGCCCTTGAGGCCCCGGGGGTCCAAGCTTCTGATACCCTGGAAGGGGGGTCGTCCTGTGGGGAGCAGTCAAAAGGGCCGGCGCCGTTGCAAGATGCCCTGCAGGAAGAAGAAACAGGTGGGCAAGAGGTCTCGCCCGACCTCGATTTTGTTCTCAATATTCCGGTGGAGATTACCGTGGAATTGGGGAGGACGCGCATGAAGATGGGTCAGGTGAGCCAACTGAAGCCCGGGGCGCCCATCGTCCTGTCCAATCTGGAGAATGAGGATGTGAGTATTTTTGCAAACGACAAGCTGATTGCAAAAGGATCAGTGATCGTGGACCATGAAAAATACGGTGTGTGCATTACAGAGATTGTTACGCGCATGGAACGGATCAAGGGCCTGCGTGGGTGATGGCCGAGGCCGGAAGACATGATTGAACTGCTGTGAGTGAGCGCGATGAAAGTAGGCGACAGGAAAGATCCGGCGCCTTACAACGCCAGGATCCTTTTTGTGGACGATGAAAGAGAAATACTTGACACGGTAGAGGAATATCTGGCCCGGCAGGGGTATTCTGTTGCCCTGGCCCGGAGCGGAACGGAGGCCCTTAAACTGCTGAGCCAAGAGCAATTCGATGTTGTGTTTACGGACTTGAATATGCCCGGCCTGGGCGGTCTGGACTTGCTTAAGGCCGTCAGGAAAATGCACAGTGAGACGGAAGTTGTCATTGTGACCGGATACGGGTCCATTGAAAGCGCCATCAAGGCCCTTAAGTTGGGAGGCTATGATTATCTCCAAAAGCCGATCAATCTGGAACGGCTCAAGCTCCTGATCGACAGGATAGTGGAAAAAAAGAGGTTGAAAGAGGAAAATCTGCACTTGAGGTACAGATTAAAGGGAAGGTATCGCTACGATGAAATCATCGGCCTGAGTCCCGTGATGCAGGAGATCTATGAGATTATAGACAGGATCAGCATGAGTGACCCGACCGTTCTCATTCAGGGGGAAAGCGGGACCGGAAAGGAGGTCATCGCCAGGGTGATTCACAAGAACAGCAGTCGACGGGCCGGTCCGTTTGTTTCGATCAACTGCGGGGCACTGGTGGAAGGGCTTCTTGAAACCGAGCTTTTCGGCCACGTAAAAGGGGCTTTTACAGGGGCCATTCGTAACAAGGAGGGTCTTATGAAGGCCGCTCAGGGAGGGACCGTTTTTCTCGATGAAGTGGCTGAAATGCCTTCTTCCCTGCAGGTGAAACTGCTTCGCGCCCTTCAGGAAAGAAAGATCAGACCGGTGGGAGACACGCGGGAACTGCATGTGGACACCCGGGTGATTGCGGCCACCAACGAGGATATCAATGAGGCCTTGAATTCGGGCAAGTTGAGAAGGGACCTTTATTATCGGCTGAACGTGGTTTTCATCCATATACCCCCCCTGAGAGAGCGAAAAGAGGACATCCCCCCCCTTGTAAACCATTTCATGAGGCAGTTTGCAGAAAGGAGCAAGCGGCACGTGGTAAAAAAGATCTCTCCCGAGGCCCTGGGCCTGCTCTTGGAGTACGATTGGCCTGGAAATGTAAGGGAGCTGGAGAACGCCTTGGAAAGGGCGTTTGTATTGGGGGTAGAGGAGACGATCGGAGTGGATGATTTGCCTCCTGTTCTTAGGGGGCTGGGAGGCGACGTGAATGTGAGTGCCCGAAACTATCGCCTGAAGGACAACGAGATTGTTCTCATAAAGAGGGCGCTTGCGGAAACGGGTGGAAACAAGGCTGAAGCATCCCGGTTGCTCGGGATTAACCTGAGCACTTTGTACCGAAAAATGGCCAGATATGATATTTCGCAGGATTTTCTGCAAAATGCAAATTCGTAATTGCAGAATGCAAAACCGTGTTCCCTTGGCCCCCGGCCATTGGGCAGGTCCTGTCAGGGTGCCGCCCGGGCCTGCGGAAGGGCATTCCGCCTGTTTTTCCGGCTAAAATGCCCACGAAGCTTGTGGACTGTCTTGTTTGTCGCTATTTGGGCGAAACGTGCTTTATGCCGCCTCAATCGTATCAGCTTCGTCGAGCTGCGGCTTCCCCCACTGATAAGTCACGAAACCGGGGACCCGCCCGAAGGGTGGGGTCTGAGTCGAGCGAAGCGAGCGAAGAAGAGACGGCGCCCTCCCGGCAGTCGCGTCAGAAAA
>JAGHEC010000077.1 GCA_021159525.1 Deltaproteobacteria bacterium
ATGTTACTTCCTTCTGCCATCGCAGATCCACGGGACGAAAGTCTTGGCAAGAACGCTCAATTGGCCTTGGCAGGCGGGTGTCCCCCGCAGATAAGTCACTGAAGAGACCAGCCCGGAGGCCCGGAGCGAAAGAAAAATTCTTCTGCCCCGGCACTAGGCTCGCAGTTATCCCCCTAATTATTGAGGTGATACTCTCAAGCCCCCGTGAACGGTTGCTAATTGTCTAACAGAGCCCACAACCATTTTTATTCTTTACAATGAAAGGATTATCCTGTAAATTTTATAAGAGTGTTATTTCTCCTTTTCTAGGATTGCCGCCGTGGCTGTCCAGGCTGTGGCGGCAATTATCCTTTGGGCCCGGCCTGATCAGGCATGGCGGCTGTTCGCGGGGGGTTAAAAGTCTTTGAGGTCGTTATCATCCATGGGGATGATCTCCTCAGGCCGCTTTGCCACTTTCCCGGTCCCCGCGGAAAGGGCCTTGTGCGTCTCCTTCTCGGCCTGATGCGCGGGCTTTTGAGGGGAAGGCCTTGCGGACCGTTCCCGGGGCTTTTTGGATGCGACCTTATCCGCTGAAGATATTTCCTTCCTTAAGCGGAACGATCCCGCTCCAACCACAGATGAAAGCTCGGACACAAGCCCCCGCATGCGTTCGGCCTGGGCGCTCATCTCCTCAGAGGCACTGGCAGACTCCTCCGCATTCGCCGCGGCCTGCTGCACTACCTTGTCCATCTGGGCCATAGCCTTGTTGATCTCCTCGATGCCCTGGGCCTGCTCATTGGATGCAGCAGAAATCTCGTCTATCAATTCAGCTACTTTTTTGTTATGAGACGCGGCAAGCTCAAAGGCTTCATGGGTCTTTTCAAGTAATCCGGAACCCACATTGATCTCGTCCCCTGTCTTATCAATGAGAACCTGTGTATTCTTTGCAGCCTCGGCAGACCGCATGGCCAGGTTCCTCACCTCCTCCGCCACCACGGCAAATCCGGCCCCGGCCTCGCCGGCCCTTGCAGCTTCAACAGCCGCATTGAGCGCCAGCAGGTTGGTCTGAAATGCAATCTCATCAATGGCCTTGATGATCTTACCGGTCTCTTCGCCGCTGGTCTTAATCCTCCCCATGGCCTCCATGGTCTGTTTCATGGCATCATTGGCAGCCACAAGCGATGCATAGGCCTCGTTACGAGAGGTCTTGGCCTGCTGGGCGTTGTCTGCATTCTGTTTGCTCATGGAGGATATCTCCTCCAGGGAGGAAGAGGTCTCTTCGATGGATGCGGCCTGCTCGGCCGCCCCCTCCGCCAAAGACTGGCTCCCGACCGATACCTCATGGGCCGCAGAGGCGACCTGCTCTGCCCCCTGCGTCACGCCGGAGATGATCCTGCTGATGGGCCTGGCAATGGAATTGGCGAACAGGAGGGTGATGGGGATAATGATCAAAATGCACCCCATGTAGATAATCCCAAGGAGTTTAATCATCTGCCAGGTTTTGGCTCTGGTGGCATCCTTGGAAATCAGCACGGCAATGCCACCCGTTTCCTTGCCTGCCCCGAGCAACGGGAGCACGCCCTGAAAATACTCTCCTTTTTCCAGTTGCACCTCGTTGAGCGCGATACCTCGGCCGGCAAGGGCCGAGGCATCTTCATCCCTGTTCTCCAAATCCAAGGTCTTGTATTCCTGCAGATTGCCAACGCTCAGGCCCTTTGTGGTGAACAGGTTCAATTCAAGGCCGGTGAGACCCGACATGTTGGAAAGGAACGTCTTGCCAAGTCTTCGAACTGCCATTGAAAAACCGACCTGTATTTTGACAAGCCCGCCGGTTTTTGCATCATAGTCCTGTGCCATTACCGGGACAGCTCCCAACAGGCAGATGTATCCCCCCATTTCTTTGAACTGTATGGATTCCTCTCTCGGGACCTTTCCTTCATATATCAGAGGCATTCTCATCGCCGGAAGCGATCCGAATGCTTTCCACAGATCCGACCTGATCTGGTCGCCCCTCTTGAGGACCATACCCCAGGCCTTGGCGGCAGATACGTTAGGGATATAGCCTACAGTATAGGTGTTATTGTCGTTCTTGAGCGCAAACGATCTTAGAAACCCATCTTGATCATATATGCCCACTTCCCACACATCCGATATGCTTGCCACATTGAACAGGGAGGATGCCGTCTCTCGATAGGTGTTTTGGGTAATGGAACTGACATTTTCGTCCTTGTAATTGTAAAGAAATTTCAGCCTTCCGCCCATCCCGTCAACTGTTGCTGCCTGCTGGGCGTCCAGAGCAATCTTCTTTTCCTTGTTCTGAAGATCCTTTCGAATGACGTTTATGGCATTCCTGATCTGATTATAGGCAGCCTCGCCGTTCTGACGGTTGATCACGATGGAGACGGCAATCGTGGTAACCGCCATGACAAAAACTACGATAGCCAACAAGGTAAAGACCAGTTTGGCATTAAGCCCCATTCTTTTTTTCATCATGTTCCCCTCCCTTTCCATGCAAAGCCGCTTATGGCCTCATCCCGGCGGATGTGCTTTTACGCCCCGGTTCACGAGGCAGTGACCGGCCCCCTCGAGTATTTTCCTTTATCCGGGCGCGCCCCCAAGAAATTTTGCCCCCTGTGCGGTCAGGCGTTTCATTCGAGTTGTTTCACACCCCTTGGTTCTGCCGCAACGGGTCCGGAACCGGCCGACGGCCTCTCCGAATCGACCTGACCGTCGATCTTAAAGGTCTGCACAGCCAATACCAGCCCCTCCGCATTCAAGGCATTTCTCTGATTTGCCTCGTCTATTTCCGTAGCCGCCTGGCTGACTTGCTCAATGCCCTGGGCCTGCTCCCTGGAGGCCTTGTCGATCTCGCTTAACAGGTCGCCCACACGGGTCGCCCTGGCCGATACCTCAGAAAAGGCCTTATTGGTTTCGGCTACCATCGAGCTCCCTTCATGGATCTTGTCGGCCGTGGTCTCAATCAGGGCCGAAGTGCCTTTGGCCGCCTCGGAGGCACGCATGGCAAGATTTCGAACCTCATCGGCCACCACCGCGAACCCGGCCCCCGCCTGTCCCGCCCGGGCCGCTTCCACCGCTGCATTCAAGGCCAACAGATTGGTCTGAAACGCAATCTCATCAATAGTCCGGATGATCTTCGACATCTCGTCGCCTGCCTCGCTGATGGCGTCCATGGAATGGGTGGCCCTGGCCAGGAAGGCATTCGCCTTTTCAATAACCTGTACGACTTCGTGCATGAGTTGGTCCGCATGGGATGCATTTTCCGCGTTCTTTTTGGTCATGGCCCCCATCTCCTCCAGGGAGGAGTTGGTTTCCTCCAAAGCCGCGGACTGTTCATTGGTCGCTTCCGACACGGTCTGGGCCGCAGTCATGATCTCGCCCAGTATCTTTCTCAAATTCTCGTTGACCAGATTCATCCCGTTCATGACATGGCCTATTTCGTCGCGGCTCTTCACCTCCACGACCGAACTCAAGTCGCCCTGCCTCATCTTTCCTGCCAGATCCACGAGCCCCATCAGCGGACGATCAACCAACCTCTGAAACGCGGAATAGACCAACAGGGCCAGGACCGCCAGCCCGGCAATCCCCAACAAGACATTCATGTTCCGTGCGTCTGTTGCAGCCTGCATGGCCTTTTCCGACGAGGCCCTTACCAGAATGCCCCCCAGGACCTTCCGTGAACTTCCGTGACAGTGAAAGCAGCGGGTTGCATTGTGAATGGGTCTAAGAACGCTCAAAAACGGTTTGCCGTTGACAGACTCCTCAAGAGGATCAACCGGGGCCTTGCCGGTTTTTATCATCCGGTCTACGATTTCCACGGCGGATTTATCCCGCAGAATCTCGTCTACAGACCGGCCCTTAAGACTCTGGTCCGTAGCAAACGAGATATCCCTCTGAAAATCATATATCATGACCTCCAGATCGGACATCTTCTCCTTGAGCCTTCTAAACTGGCCAATTACCGCGTCATTGTCGCCCACAGCAAGAGAATCGATCATGCCCCCTTCAATGGCCGTGGCCAGCATCTCGGCATCGTGCTTGATCTGTTCCTTCAGGGCGCCTGTCTGCCTCAACACACTGGTGACGGTCATGGCCCCCATCACCAGTATCAAAAGAAGGAGGATCGCCGACATGACCTTGACCCACAGTTTTTCCCTGAAATAAGAAAAAAATATCATATCCGCCTCCAGCAACTGATCCGCAAAGCACAAAAAACCAACGGGATCGAGAGATTTGAAATGCGTCTTTGCGGCGCCCTTGGCTCCTCAATGAGCGCCCCCGTAGATCAGAGGTTTGAACTTGAATGCGTCAACCCTGTCACTGCTGTGACATTTCTCACAATCGGCAACAGACAGGTGTCCCTTGATATCCTCGGCATCCTCGGTTTCGCAGTGAATGCTCCCCGGGCCGTGGCAGACCTCGCAGCCGGCATCTTTGAGATGGGGGGTTTCCTTCTCCGATACAAAGCCTCCCGGCTCCCCGTATCCCGTGCTGTGGCATTTAAGGCATTCTCTAATTTCGGATTCGGTCAGCCCCTTTTTCATAGCCTGGACGCTCTTAAAGGAAGAGGCCTTCTTGGCATATGTTTCAAAATTATTGAATTCATCCTCATGACAGTCCCTGCAGGCTTCTGAACCGACATACACCCTGCCCTTATCGGCCCCTGCATAAACGTCTCCGCCCGCAAGCAGAAGCACTGCAGCGGCGCCCATTCCGGCAAAACACGCTCTCAGCCATATCTTCTTTTTACCCATATTTCCCCCTTGCCTGAGACAAGCCTTTCTCCAACCTCTCCGTCTCCCCTGTCCTACGCCATTCCGGCCGGTTCAGCCCCTGCACATAATCCAAGATCAAACCATGTCCTGAAAAGGCATTAAATATGCCGCAACAGCTCAAAAACCTTATCCCCCCTTTTTATTGAGCTGTTACAATCTCCCAAACTTCACCATAATACGCGTCTCCCGTCTGGACATGAAAAAGCGTGATCGTTTACAAGTTGCCCTCCACGCAACAAACCGGAGCAACCGGCCCAGGTCCGGAAAATAGCGGGGGGGCTTTGCCCCGTCTTCAATTGCGCTGCACTACATGAGCCCGGCCTTTCGTCAAATTTTTGACTCGGGCGGATGCAGGATGGGAATAAGGAAGATCTGTTCAACACGGCGGCCGCCGTACCGCATATCTCCGTTCTGTTTGGAGCGGGACAGGTGCGGCAGGGTTCCGGACCCGCATATCCGGGCCGTTGCCCCGCCGCAACGATTGGCGGCAGGTATTTTCGATCAGAATTCCCTGAAATCATCTTCATCCATGGGAATGATCTCTTCCGGCTTTTTTCCCACAGGGGACTCAAGGGCCTTGATCTCGTGTTTTCTTCCAGGTCCTGCTTGCGTATTAGAGCGTCCTTTCTCACCAGCTTTTGCCGGCAAGTCTTCCCTGTGCGCAGCAGCGCTTTTTCCGCCCACCATGCGGACCAGATCCGAAACATAAACCCGCATCTCTTCGGCCTGGGCGCTCATCTCCTCAGAGGCGCCGGCAGACTCCTCCGCATTCGCCGCGACCTGCTGCACTACCTTGTCCATCTCGGCAACGGCCTTGTTGATCTCTTCAATCCCCTGGGCCTGTTCATGGGAGGCTGCGGATATCTCATCCACGAGCTGCCTCACCTTTTCAGCAATTTCCATGTTTTCCTTGAAGGCCTCGATGGTAACATCGGTCACTTCATTGCCTTTCTTGACTTCCTTGATGGTGTTTTCAATGAGGTCGGCCGTGTTTTTGGCCGCATCCGCGGACCTCAAGGCCAGGTTTCTCACCTCCTCTGCCACAACGGCGAATCCGGCCCCGGCCTCGCCGGCCCGGGCCGCCTCCACCGCGGCATTCAATGCCAGGAGATTGGTCTGAAAGGCGATTTCGTCGATGGTCTTGATAATCTTTCCGGTCTCTTCGCTGGACCGGCTGATTTCCTCGATGGCAGTCAACATCTGCCCCATGTGCTGGTTGACATTATCTACAATCTTGCCTGCCTCTGCCATCATGGCCATGGCCTTGTTGGCATTGTCGGCATTCTTTTTTGTCATGGACGCCATCTCTTCCAGCGATGAAGAGGCCTCCTCAATGGAGGCCGCCTGCTCGGCTGCCCCCTCCGCCAGGGACTGGCTGGAGGATGAGACCTGACCGGAGGCAGCGGCAACC
>JAGHEC010000201.1 GCA_021159525.1 Deltaproteobacteria bacterium
GATTTCTGCTCCAGCGAATGTTAGGCGGAGCGCGAGCGACGACGAACAGTCGCTGGAGTAAAACTCAGCTCGCGCCCATTAAGCGCGACCGCTTGCGGTCGCGCTTAACATATATTGGGTTGAAAAATTATATCAAGAAAAAAACTGTTAAAAATCCCTCCATTGATATCAAGTAGTTATTCGATAGGCATCACCTCTATCTAAAAAATTGATTAACAATCTCAATTTGTTGTGATAAGCTCTTTTCCGCTGATATGATAAATCCGTATAACATACGGTTACCGATTCACGTTAACCCACTGAAGTAAATAGCTTTTATGAAACGAAAAACTCAAGAACATTCCACAGCGGCTGAAAGGTTTTGGGACGCGTTTAAGGCCTGTGCGGAGGAGAATCGGGTCCGGTCTGACCGCTCGGCTTTCTATGTGAAATGGGTTCAGGCATTTGTCGATTTTCTGCCCGAGAAGCGGTTGCGTGAGCGATCGCGGGAGGATATTGAGTCCTTCCTCGGGCAGCTCGCCAAACGGCCGGGCATGAAGGACTGGCAGGTGAGGCAGGCCGCGCATGCGCTGGAAATTCTCTATGAAACTTTTCTTCCGGGCTATGTCCCGGAAGGCGGCAATATAGCGGTGAAGAGAGAAGAAGGCGAGCCTGTTAGACAGGTCGTTGACAGGCGAGCCGGTTTCCAGGATAGTGCGGTTCCCGGAGAAATTGAGCGGCGTTTTTCTCCCTTGATAAACAGGCTCAGGACCGAAATTCGCAGCCGCCACTATTCGATCCGCACGGAGACGGCCTACGTGGATTGGGTTCGGCGATTCATCGCGTTCCAGGAATATGCTGACCCTGAGAAGATCGATGCAGCCGGCGCTGTAAAGGAATATCTGGAATACCTTGCGACAGTGAGAAAGGTTGCGGCCAGCACACAGAATCAGGCCCTCAACGCCCTGGTCTTTTTTTATGCGCATGCATTGAAAAAGCCTTTTGGGGACATGGGCGGATTTATTAAGGCCAAGCGGCCGCAGAGGCTTCCCGAAGTGATGACCCGGGATGAGGTCGAGGCTCTTTTGGGTCAGATGCATGGCGTGAGCGCGCTTATGGCTGGTCTCATGTACGGGGGCGGTCTCAGGCTCATGGAGTGTGTGCGTCTCAGGGTCAAGGACATTGACTTCAGCCGGCATCAGATCATGGTGCGGGACGGCAAGGGGCAGAAGGACCGGGTCACCATGCTCCCTGAGCGCTTTGTGCCTCCGCTGAAGGAGCATCTTGCGCGGGTAAAGGCGATTTATGAAGAGGACCGGTCCAGGGGCGTGCCCGGTGTGTATATGTGGCCTGCCCTGGCCCGCAAATACCCGAAGGCGGCAACTGAGTGGAGATGGCAGTATGTGTTCCCTGCCAAGGGGCTTTCGGTGGACCCCCGAAGCGCCACAGTACGCCGGCATCATATCAGCGAAAGCGTTGCGCAGAAGGCCGTCAAAGAAGCTGCGTTTCGGGCGGGAATCAGCCGCAGTGTCAGTTGTCACACATTGAGGCATTCCTTTGCCACCCATCTTTTGGAGGCGCGATACGATATTCGCACAGTCCAGGAACTGTTAGGCCATGCGAATGTCTCCACGACCATGATCTATACCCATGTCCTGAGCAGGCCGGGGCTTTCGGTCCAGAGTCCGGCTGATTTTAATTAGCAAGACTGTTGTGGTCAACTAAAAACGGACACTCGGTTAAGTCGCCTTCATCCACTGTAGCCTCTCGTACTCCATCTGGCTGACATAGCCCAGGGATGAATGCGAACGATCTACATCGTAAAACGCATTTTCCATACCTATTGAAAGAGCATTCAGGGTATCACCTCAATAATTAGGGGGATAACTGCGAACCTGGTGCCGGGGCAGAAGAATTTTTCTTCCGCTCCGGGCCTCCGGGCCGGTCTCTTCGGAAAAACCCTCCTGCCCCTGTTTATTGAGCTTTTACGAATCGAAAAGCTACTGCTCAAGCGAGCAAAGGGAAAGCGTGCTCAGGCTTTCATATCGCATATGCAACAGGACAAAACTGCCTGCCAATGAAATGATTCCCGGGATAAGATTGAAGGCCGACATTCTCGCCAGTACATAGGGTGTTACTCCAACAACCCGAAGATTTGAAATAACAGGGGCCAGGGCAACCTTGATGCCGCCCTTCATGCCGTATCTTAGGGCCTGGGAAATGACCAGGGCGAGGAGAGGCCCGCGGGCAATGCCGGCGGATACGCCCAGCAGGATCCCGAAAGTCAAAAAAGAGATTATCCAATAGCACCCGTTCTAAAACAGACCCCTCCCGTTGTCAGGCCCGTTAACAGAATATTCGCGAAAATCTTGCGGTTTCAGGCCCTGGATTACCCAAAATTGGGCCAATCATAGTGAAATCAAAGGAAAACTTAATGAAAATCCAGAAAAAGAATTCAAGGCGAACCATGTAATTTTTCTTTTGACTTCCTTAGAGATTTGGTTTATTTTCTCATAATATGAGAAGGTATTATTGTAATACAAGAAAGGCCAATCCCGAACAAGGGGCTAAAGGCCTGGTAGACCGGTTGCGCAAAAGGACCCGCCAGGGGCCGTCCACCTGGATCGGCCGGATAGCGCCATCGGCTTTGAGGATGTTTCATGGCCTCACCCGAGCTATTTTATTTAAGGTCCCATCGCAGCGCAGATATTGAGAATTATTTTTGAAAAACGGAGGACGCAGCTATGAACCTTGCCAATTATTTGTGTGCCAATGCCCTCAAGCATCCGAAGAAGGTTTCCCTTATCGAAAGACATCCAGCCAAAGATCAGAGACGCACCCTGACATGGGAGGAGTTTAATGCCGAGACAAACAGGATCGGCAATTATCTCAAGAAGGAGTTAGGCATTAAAAAAGGCGATTGTGTCTTGCACATGTTTAACAATTCCATCGAATGGCTGACCACCTACTTTGGAATCATCAAGATCGGAGCCGTGGTTGTGCCCTTGAATTTTCGGTTTATTGAGTCGGATATAATCTATGCGGCCAACATTGCCGAGCCGACCGCCTTTCTGTTTGGCCCTGAATTTCTGGACCTGGTTCTGAAGGCGCGCGACCGACTTGAGACGGTCCGGGCCTTCATCGCAATGGGGGACGAATGCCCGGATGACATGATACCCTTTAGTGCGATCCAGAATTACACAGATGTCGAGGAATGTGTGGCGCCTATGGAGGATGAGGATGATCTGGCAGTCATGTTCACTTCGGGTACCACCGGCAATGCAAAGCCGGTTGTTCACACCCACGGGAGTTTGAACGCCACGACGATAGGAAATGGATTAAGCCTCCCCCTGACCATGGAGGATAATTTTCTCATCGTGCTTCCTCTCTATCACTCAGGCAGCCTTTTCATGTGGTTCCCGTATCTCGCGGTTGGGGCTACTGGCACACTGATCCGGGAATACCGCCAACCCAAATGGTTGCTCGAGGCTATCCAGGAGGAAAAAGCCACGGCATTTTTGGCGGTGGTGCCCATGTGCGTGGACCTCCTCAATCAGATCGAGAACAGAGAAATCGATCTGTCTCAGTACAGTCTCTCTTCGTGGAAATACATAATCACCGGGGCCCAGCCTGTGCCTCAGCAGATTTTCAGTAAATTGATGTTTCATCTCCCTTGCAGGATTGTTCACGCCTACGGAACAACAGAGGCCGGCGGGGGCGCTACGTGGACTGTTTATCACGACGACATTCTGAAAAAACCTGGTTCCATCGGACTGCCCAACTTCGGCGTAGAGGGCCGCATTCTGGACGGAGAGGGGAAGGAGGTCTCTCCAGGGGAATTGGGAGAAATTGCCATCAAGACCCCGAGACTTATGAAAGGCTATTACAAGAATCCGGAGCTGACAGAGCAGTGCATCCGGGACGGCTTTTTTTACACGGGAGACCTTGCCAGAAAAGACGAAGACGGGTATTATTATGTTGTCGACCGTAAAAAGGATATGATTACGAGCGGTGGGGAAAACATCTATCCTGTAGAGATCGAAGAGGTCCTGCATGAGCATCCGGACGTTGATGATGTGGCGGTAATAGGTTATCCGGACAAGCGTTTTGTTGAGATTGTCATGGCGGTAGTCCAGTTGAAAGAAGGGAGGAGCGTCCCTGAGGAAAGCATCATCGCTTTCTGCAAAAGCAGGCTGGCCATGTATAAGGTGCCGCGAAAGGTGGTCTTTGACCGGGTCGTGCGCAACCCCACCGGGAAGCTCTTGAAAACGGTTCTAAGAGAGAAATATTTTGGGGCAAAGGAGGCCTTCAGGCTTTAAGGCCTTTATAAGGGAGATTGAGGCTCGCCGTTGACAACCAAAACCGATAATTCGTTTGGGTCTCTGGAAAAGGCCATCCGAATCCTTTCTCTTTTCGATTCTGAAACCCCTGAAGTATCGGCCCAGGAGATCTCGGAGAGGCTCAACACACCCTTAAGCACTACATACAACTACCTGAAGGTATTTGTTCGAAACGAAATTCTGACAAAGGATCCCCATACCAGCAAGTTTCGCCTCGGGTTAAAACTGTTCAAACTGGGGATCCTGGCGTCGGAAAATATTTCGTTGTTGGAGATAGCCCGGCCTTATCTGGAATCCATTGCCGGGCGCTGTCAGGAAACGGTTGCCCTGACCGTCATTGATGGCCTCGAGGTCTTGTGCGTGGATACCATCGAGAGTTCGAGGCCGGTGAGGTACATCATAAAGAGGGGGGGCAAGCTTCCCCTGCATGCCGGGGCCCCGGGGAAGGCCTTGCTTGCCTTTACCGATCGGGTGTCCCTCCGTGACGTGCTGGAGCGGGAAGGGCCTGCAAAGGCAGATGAGGATGCTTCAAGGCGTACTGAAGCGCTTACCCGCGAGCTGGCATCTATTCGAAGCAAAGGGTACAGCGAGAGCCATTCGGAGGTGGTGCCTGGATTCACCGCCCTGGCCGTTCCCATACGGGATCATACAGGGCGTGCCATTGCCTCCCTTTCGATTATCGGATTTGCCCAGAGCCTGGAAAAGGAGGATCAGCAGCCCTTGATCCACATGTTAAAAGAGGCTGCAACGGAGATCTCAGCCAAGCTTGGCTATAGCCGGAAAGGCTGTTGACTCAATTGGTTACAGGGTAGCAACAACCGATGTTTTCGTATCACCTCAATAATTAGGGGGATAACTGCGAACCTAGTGCCGGGGCAGAAGAATTTTTCTTCCGCTCCGGGCCTCCGGGCTGGTCTCTTGAGTGACTTATCTGCGGGGGACACCCGCCTGCCA
>JAGHEC010000356.1 GCA_021159525.1 Deltaproteobacteria bacterium
CATCGCAGATCCACGGGACGAAAGTCTTGGCAAGAACGCTCAATTGGCCTTGGCAGGCGGGTGTCCCCCGCAGATAAGTCACTGAAGAGACCAGCCCGGAGGCCCGGAGCAGAAGAAAAATCCTCCTACCCCGGCGGTACGTTCACTGTGCTTCCCCTAAATATTGAGCTGTTACCTTTTCCCGCTTTTGAGAGTTGTGCGATTTTTTGTACAAAAGAGCGGCCCGAAACAAACTTTTTGCCCACCTGGGATTGCCGGCCGCATGCACATGAGTGTACGTCGCCAGAACATTTTTCCAACAAACCCCGTCTCTTAAACCGTCAATCCCCCGCCCCCGGCTGACGGTAAATGCGAATTGGGTATCTTCTTTTCGGGTAAATACCGGGCGAGAGTAGTGGAATTCATGGCCTCTCACTTCTGCTCCCACCTCATAATAAGGATTTTGCCCGCTAACATTCAAGACTGTATATCCATGCCCTTGCGGCCTCTTCTGAAGGATAAATTCCACGGGCAGCGCCCCCACCATTGGGTAGGACTGATTATCCACCAGGAGGCGCTCGCCAAGATACATAAACCCCCCGCACTCGGCATATACCGGCAACCCCTTTTCAATCTCCTTTTTCAGACCCTTTCTGAAACGATGGTTCTCCGAAAGGGCCAAGGCCTGGGTCTCGGGAAATCCTCCTCCTATATAAAGGGCATCTACCTTTGGAAATTCCGGCGATGAGACGGCATTGATCTCTACCATAACAGCGCCCAGAGCTTTTAATTGCTCCAGATTTTCGGGATAATAAAACCAAAATGCACGGTCCCGAATAAACCCGATCCGTACCGATGAGCCAATGACCGCAGCCTCCGGGGAGGGCCTTGCTGTTCCCAACCGCCCATGGGGAAAATCCCCGGAAGCATACGCCAGTTGCCGGATCTGATCCAACCTCAGATGCTCTTCAACGATCTTCCTGGCCCAGGAAACTGCCTCGTTTGCTTCATGGCGCTCGTGCAATGGAACCAGACCCATATGACGTTCGGGGAACAGGTTCTCCCTCAGCTTGGGAATCGCGCCTACCACAGAAAGACCGCAATATTTTTCAATCGCGGCCGTGACCAGCCGCTCCTGTCGCGATCCTGCAACCCGGTTTAAGACAAGGCCTGCGATATTCACGTCCGGATCAAAGACCTGGCACCCCTTGACAAGGGCTGCCATGGTACGGGTTGCCATTGTGACATCCAGGATAACCAGTACCGGGGCCCGAAGTAGTTTGGCCAACCCTGCCGTGCTGGATGAACCGTTTAAATCAAGGCCGTCATACAGACCCCTGTTTCCCTCTATCACGGACAAGTCCGAGACATCGGAACCGAAAAAAAAAGAGGCCCTGATCTGGTCTTCATTCATCAGAAAGGGGTCCAGATTGTAGCACGGCCTCCCCGCGGCAAAGGCCAGCCAGCTCGCGTCAATAAAATCGGGACCTTTCTTGAAAGGGGCCACTGCAAAACCCTGCTTCTGCCATGCCGCGACAAGGCCTACTGAGACGATGGTTTTGCCAGACCCTCCTTTTAATCCGCTTATAATGACACGGGGCCGCATGATCTGAAAACATACTCTCCCTTCCCTGCACCGGGCGATCTTTCCTCCGATGTCCCTACGCCCCGGACAGACGCATCAGATTAGGATCACGGGCCTGCCCAATTGTCAACAAAAAAAGTTGTGAGGCCCCCCGGCTTTTTTTTATTGACATCCTGTAAGGGCTTTGATTATAAATCAAACCTTAACTATTTGAAAAATTAACTAATTAAAATTTTCACAAAGATACGGCAAATCGGATTACCGCACGGATAAAAAATCTGATCAAAAACAGCTCAAAAACAGGTTTTGAAATTGTAATAAGGGCATGATCATTGGAGGGAGGAGGTGATCGTAATCATTTAAATTCTTAGGATTTACTCCTTAATTAGAGGTCAACTTATCCAAACAGCAAAAGGAGGCATCAATAATGGCGTTTGAACCAAGAGAGGAACAGAAGGAACTGAAATATCAAGAGCTCAGGATCTATTCTGACGACGAGCTGCACAACTACACTGAGGAGGAGCTCAAGAATTTCAAGGTAAAGCATCCGATCCCGGATGTGGACGAATTGGAAAAGGGCCCTTGGCCCAGTTTTGTGGCCGATGCCAAGCGGGAGGCCCTCCATCGCAAGAAACTGGCAGATGATCGGATGCTGATCAACAGCGAGTGCGTAGAAGATCTACTGGGTCAGCTCCAGGTTTCGTTCGACGACGGCGAGACCCACTGGAAGCATGGCGGGATCGTGGGGGTGTTTGGATACGGTGGCGGCGTTATCGGCCGGTATTCCGACCTCCAGGAGCAGTTTCCCTCCATCGCCCATTTTCACACCATGCGCGTCAACCAGCCCATGAGTAAGTTTTACAACACCGATTATCTTCGGGCCATCTGCGACCTCTGGGAGTATCGGGGCAGCGGCCTCTTGAATATGCACGGGTCCACAGGCGACATCATCTTCCTGGGAACATTTACCGAGCAATTAGAGCCGGTTTTCTACGAGCTGACCCATGTACTCCAGCAGGACCTGGGCGGATCGGGTTCCAACCTGCGTTCCCCCTCCTGTTGCCTCGGCAAGGCCCGTTGCGAGTGGTCATGTATTGATACCCAGGATATGTGCTATGAACTGACCCACTATTATCAGGACGAATTGCACCGACCGGCCTTCCCATATAAATTCAAGTTCAAATTTGACGGTTGCCCTAATGGGTGTGTGGCGTCCATTGCCCGGTCCGATATGTCGTACATCGGCACCTGGAGAGACAACATCCGGATCGACCAGGAAGCGGTTCAGGCTTATATCGGCGGCGAGATCCCACCCAATGGCGGGGCCCATTCCGGGAGAGACTGGGGCAAGTTTGACATCCAGAAAGAGGTCATTGACCTTTGTCCCACCAAATGCATGCGGATGGAAGACGGCAAACTCGAGATCAACGACAAGGAATGCACCCGCTGCATGCACTGCATCAACGTCATGCCCAGGGCCCTGCGACCCGGCCTGGATACCGGCTGCAGTATCCTTTTCGGCGCCAAGGCCCCAATCCTTGAAGGCGCCCAGATGTCGGTTTTGACCATTCCCTTTGTCAAGTGCGAGCCCCCCTACGAAAACATCAAGGAGATCGTGGAAAAGGTGTGGGACTGGTGGATGGAGGAAGGGAAGAACCGGGAGCGCTTGGGTGAGCTGATCCAGCGCTATGGCATTCCCAAATTCCTGGAAGTCTTGGAGATTCCGGCCATGCCACAGATGGTGACAGAGCCCAGAAGCAACCCCTACATCTTCTGGAAGGAAGAGGACGTACCGGGTGGATTCAAGCGGGATATTAACGAGTACCGAGCAAGGCACAAGAGATAGGAGGTAACTATAATGGCATTATCGACTGAGAGATTAGGACTGTATAATCCGGAAAAACCAATGGAAAACAGGCTCACGGACCTGGGCCCCAGGCACTTCTGGCAGTACTTTCCTCCTATTATCCAGAACAACTACGGGAAATGGAAATATCATGAGATCCTGGAGCCGGGCATCCTGGTTCACGTGTCTGAGACCGGCGACAAGGTCTTCACGGTCCGGTGCGGCGGCTGCCGCTTCATGTCGGTGGAGCACGTGCGCGAGATCTGCGACATCGCAGACAAGCATTGCGACGGCTATGTCCGTTTCACAACCCGGAACAACATCGAATTCATGGTGGACAGCCAGGACAAGATGGAAGCGCTGAAAAAGGACCTTGAGAGCCGGAAACACGTGAGCGGCAGCTACAAGTTCCCCATCGGCGGGACCGGGGCCGGCCTTACCAACATCGTGCATACCCAGGGATTCCTGCATTGCCATACCCCGGCAACCGACGCTTCCTCCATGGTAAAGTCAGTCCTGGATGATCTGTTCGATTATTTCCAGGGAATGACCCTGCCCGCCCAGGTCAGGATTTCTATGGCCTGCTGCCTCAACATGTGCGGGGCCGTGCATTGCTCGGATATCGCGCTTCTCGGCTATCACAGAAAACCCCCGGTCATCGACCACGAGGTAATCGATGCCCTCTGCGAGATTCCCCTGGTGATTGCGGCATGCCCCACAGGCGCCATATCGCCGGCCAAGACCGAAGAAGGGAAAAAGACCGTGAAGATCAAAGAGGAACGGTGCATGTTCTGCGGCAACTGCTACACCATGTGCATGGCCGTACCGTTGGCCGATAAAGAAGGGGATGGTGTGACTATTTTAGCCGGTGGCAAGATCTCCAACCGGATGAGTCCTCCGCAGTTCTCCAAGGTCGTGGTTCCCTGGCTCCCAAACGAGTTCCCCAGGTATCCGGATGTCTGCGCTCATGTCAAGCGGATTGTAGAGGCCTATGCCAAGGATGCCAACAAGTACGAGCGGATCGGCGACTGGGCAAAGCGGATTGGATGGGAGCGTTTCTTTGAGAAATGCGACCTACCGTTCACTGACCATCTGATCGACGATTATCGGCTCCAGTATGACACATACCGTACAACCACTCAGTTTAAATACACTGAGGCAGCCTGGGAAGTTTCCAGGGCGGCCGGCGGAATTGAATAAATTGGATTTGGCAGGGGCGCTGCTCGATCATCCACTGGGCCGCGCCCCCCTTACTTAAGGAGTGTTCCAATGGAAGAGATGAAGAAGGCCATTCTGGATTTTGCCAAAAGCAGCAAAAAGACCAAGTTTTACTTCAGTGACCTTGAAAAGGCTGTGCAAAAGGTGATTCCCAAGGCCAAGGCCCGGGAGATCAAGAAAGCTGCCACAGCCTTGATCAACGAAGAAAAACTGATCTATTTTTCTACAGGCAGCAGCACCATGTACGGGCTGAAGGGGAGAGGTCAAACCGAGGACCATTAGGACCCCTTTCAGGCTGGGCTGGATACCAACCGACAGGAGGTCGCCGTCCGGGATCGTGGGCGTCGGCCTCTTTCTATTTCAACGAGGTCCCATATGAAAGAACCGCAAGGCGCGGAGAATTTTATTGCCGAGCAAAAGAAAATCCTATCGGAAAATCCCGAATGCGCCAGTTCGAGTTACAATCTGGGCGTTGCCCTGATGGAGCAGGGAAAGCTGGACGAAGCAATCGATGCCTTTAATGACGCCATCGACAACAGCGGCAGGATGTTTGAGGGATATGTCAACCTGGGTTATATCTATTTCAAAAAAGGAGATCTGGAACGGGTAGCGGAGTGCAATCTGAGGGCTGTTGAAATCGAGCCCCGATACGCCCGGGGGTACGCCAATCTGGGTTTTGCCTATCTTCAGATGTCCCTCGCCAACAAGGCCATTGAGGCTCTGAACAAGGCCATTGAGTTAAATCCGTATATAGTTCAGGCCTGGAGCAATCTGGTCAACGCTTACCTGCAGAAGGGCGATGTAGCCAAGGCCATAGAGACCGGGGAAAAACTGGTGGCCATAGCCCCTGATTTTGCCCTGGGTCACAACAATCTGGCGAGTGCCTATTACAACAATGATGATTTCCAGAAAGCGATCGAGCATCTGGACAAGGCGATTTCCTTAGGATTTGAAGCTCACCCGGAATTTGTCAAGGTCCTGGAGCCTTACCGTTAATGGATATTACTTACCTGTTTGAACCATACGAGATTCTGGCGTCAAAGGCGGACGATGCCTTTCAGCAAGTTAAAGAGGCCTTCCCCGAGTGCGTGCGATGCGAGCCCCGTTGTGCGGACTGCTGCCACGCGGTTTTCGGCCTTTTTTTGATCGAGGCGGCATTCCTCAAACGCGATTTTGATCAACTGGGGGAAGAGGAAAGAAAAGGGGCGCTGAAACGATGCGAGGAAGCGGATAAGGGGCTTGAAAGCCTGGAAGAGATGCTCAGGACATTCAAGGATGACCCTCAGATGATCTCTTATTCCCTTGCCAGGACCCGCATCCGTTGCCCTCTCTTAAACGAACAAAACGAATGCGTGCTGTATCCCTACAGGCCCATTACATGCCGGATCTACGGGGTTCCGACGCGTGTGCGCGGGGCAACCCATGTCTGTGGAAAGGCAGGATTTGAAAAGGGAAAGGAATACCCTGTTTTTGATCTCGACGATGTCCATCGCGAGCTCCATGAGTTGAGCAGGGAACTGCTCAAAGGCGCCGGGGCCACAGATCTGACGAAAGCGACGCTTGTTTGGTCTGTTTCAAAGGTGATTCGGACTCCCTTCGAAGACCTCATCGCGGAAATTTCTGGATGATGTGATGGAGACAATGGATATGGCTGTTAAGATGTGTCCGGATCACGCGCCATTCGGTCGGGCTGCCCTCTTCATAATATGCCGCAAGCGGCATAAAGAGCCTTTCGAGCTCACCCTGCTGCAAGGATTGAAGGAGTGATGTCAGCCTCTTCACCTCATCAAAGGAGAGCGCAGCCTCTTCACTCATGATCCCGAGTCCTTCAAAAAACCCGCGGGTCACGGCCTGAACGGTAAAATCGGGGGCCCAAATCACATCTCCCACGCCGTCGAGCCTATCCAATCGCATCCAGATGGTCAGGTTCAAAAAGAAATAGGCCATGGCGATCAGGGGATTCACCGTTTCTTCCGAGAGAAAACCCATGATGGACCGGTAGTCCCGGGCCGTGGTGAGCCTCATATGAACGCCGTCATCCCCGGTTTTCACGATAAAATCGCCGGCCGCGTGGCGCCAGGGATAGATCTGTCTGAAGGTCTTGGGATCGTAGTAGAGGGTCAAGATTCTGGCTGACTGGCGAAAGATCTCAAAGGCTTCTTTCCTGTTGGCATAGCGACGCCCTTTTTCAAGATCCCAGATGGCGATTCGGCGGCGTTTGGATGCCTCGTGTCCTGAAAAGTGCCATTCATGCCACCCCTCAAACCATTCGGAAAGCAACAGCGCAAGGGTTTGGGAAGGCCGACCGGGACTTCGGCATACAATCTCTCCCTTCTCATAAACACGGGGCAGATAGGGGAGGTTGCGGGATTCGCAAAGGGTTTTGAGGGTCTTGGTTTCTCTGGCGAGAAACCGGGCCGCATGATCTGAGGCTGCAACACTCACGGCCAGCTTGATGGCCCCGTCGTCAAGGAAAATTTCGAGGCTGGCAATATGGTAAATGGCCCCATGCTTTTCGCTCCGGATGCGGATTCGCCGGATCTTTGTCCGGCCATGGCCCCCCAAGCCAGTTTTTTCCAGGATACGGTCCATACACCCGGCGTTATCCCTCAAGAGGAAGGTTTCGATAGCCTGAAAGTAATCTCTCAGGGTCATAAAGGGGTGGGGCTCGGACGGTCCGATCAAAAAGGGTTTTGCCAGATCTTCCCGGCTGAGGTGGATGTCTCCGTTCGGGGATGAAAAGAGATAATCCGTGACCAAGGCCCGCAGTCTCATACGTTCCGGGCGTCGATCTTCTTTAGGGCCTCTGAAGCCACCTGACCGACGCTCGTTTGCTTCAGATTGCCGTTCATATAGATCTGAAGAGGGTGCACTTCGTTTTGGAGCCGCTCCAGATCGGTCTTTGCCTCATAGGCCCCCAAGTTTCCCATAAGCCAGGCCGTATGGCCGCGCACCACCGGATCGGGATCTTCGAGGTACACAAAGAAATGAAAGGTATGCCTGCGCAAAAGCTCGGGCCTTGCCAGGGCCACTCTCCCGATGGCCTCAAGGGCCTGGCCGCGGCGGCTGGCATCGGCTAAGTACTGGTATATCTGGGCCACATACCCTGCAAACAGATCGGGCCGGCGACTGATGATTTCGCCAATGGCCTCAAAGGCCCCCCAGGTGAAGGCCGCGGTATCCGTAATAGCGTAAAAGAGGCCCTGAAGGAGCTTGGCTACAGCCCCGTGATCGGTCTCGGCAATAATGGCGCAGGCCTGCCCCAGGGCCTCTGCCGCCCGTTTCCGGAACTGATCGTCGCCCGAATAGATGAGCCGCTGAAGATTTCGGATAAGGCGCTTGTCATGCCCTGCTACATCGAGTATGGGTTGCAGCCGGTATTCCCTTACCAGGGTCTCGATCTCCTGTTTGGACAGGGGTCGGCATTCACGTATCGGCGCTGTTTTTTCATGCGCTTCATGGAAGGCTGAGGCCTTTTTCAGCCTTTGCTGAACGCCGGGACCGGTGAATTCTTGGATATCCGGTTGAAGTCGAATGAAAAAAAGGATTCCGGATATGCGTCGGCTGTCCATGAACCCTCCCGGTACGATCAAGTGCCTGACAGGGTCGTAATGCTCAACGATCTCCTGGAGATAATCTTCATCAGGAAGAAGGTTCCAGGCCAGATCCCAGTCCATATTGCACGCGAACACCAGGGCCTCGATCATGGCGGCCCCCTGATTGTGTCCGGTTTCATCACAGGCATAGACTGCCCCGCAGGAACAGGACCCCACCGGCATCTCCCGGGGCCTGTGAGTGGTTAAGTCCGTAGGGCGTTCGATCAAGAGGCCGCAAAACGGGCAGCTCGGAGGAAGGGTCGTGGTCTTTCCGATAAATCTGCTTTCAAACATGGTTCATTATGTCTCTGTCGAGATCGGCCGCGGCAAGGCAAAACTTCTGGCATCCGGATCATATTCAAACCCGATAATCTCCAGCCCCGATCGATTGGATCTGAATTCAATGAGCCAGTTTTTATAGGCCTCGCCTGCAAACCCGCAACTGATGGTGCCGTTTCGCGCATGCATCATCAGGAGCTTGGGCACAATGTCCTCGTGGAAGATTTCGCTGATCTCAATCCGCTCCTCATCGCTCAGTTCAGGCTGAGAGGATGCGAAGGCAGGGTTCCGGGATTTCATCGGGCCGGTCCGGGCAGGTCAAGGGTCATGCATTGATTGCCGCTCCCGCACGACCTGGATGTTATTTTGGGTTGTTTGCCGCCAGGACCCACGCCCATAGCGTAATTGGTCCGGCTGAGAACACGCTCAATGGTTTCGCACTTGCACTTGGGACAGGTCATATCCGCATCAACGTCCGAGCCCATGAGGAGTTTTTCAAAGACCTCGCCGCAGGCAGTGCACCTGAATTCAAAAATGGGCATTGTATGGCTCCTATTAAATAAGGTATAGGGATTATAGTCACCTGTTGGGACAAAGTCAAACCATGATCCTCTCATTTCATCCCTGCTTTGATGGGGACATCCAGATTATACTGGGGGACCGAAGTCTGGATGCCGCCATCCTGAGGCGCATCAGCAAGGCAGACGCCATTATCCTCCCCCAGGCATGCCCTCAGAAGCTCTATGAGGCCTGCGCGGGCAGCGGGGCACATGTCTTTCCCAATTATGATGCGCGCATCCGGTACCCGGGCAAGATCGGCCAGGCACGGATGTTCCGCGACCAGGGGCTTTCCCATCCAAAGACATTAGCGTGGGAATCGGTCGCCCGATTCAGTCAGGCCTGTGCGGATTCAAGGCATATCCCACCCCACGAGTTCCCCTTTCTGATCAAGGAGGATAGGCGTCACGAGGCTGAGGGGATTTTTTTCATTGAAAACAGGGCCGGATTAGGGCTCGCCCTGGATGGTCTTTCCCTGAGGGAAACATCCGGCGCCAGGGGATTCGTGACCCAGGACTATGTCTCCTGCGGGGGGAATGTTCTGAGGGGGGTGGTCATCGGCACCCGCGTTCTCACTTACTGGAAACGGCCTACCCAACCGGGGCAGAGGATCACCACCATCAGCCGGGGCGCGGTGATCGATCCTGCCTGGCGGCCCGACCTTCAAGAAAGGGGCGCAATGGCCGCGGCCCTCCTTTCCGAGAAGACCGGGATCAATCTGGGGGCCATCGACATCGTGTTTCCCATGTCTGACAAAGATCCTGAGCCGCTTTTTCTGGAAATCAACTACTATTTCGGAAGACGGGGCCTGGGAGGGACCGAGGCCTACTATGGTATGCTTTACCAAGCCATACAGCACTGGCTTACGGAGGCAGGAATCGATCCCCGGTCCGTAAGGCCGGTATGATGTGAGGGCGATAAACGCGCGGCAGGCCTCACTCACCCTTTCAGGAGCTTTACATACGCCTTGCGTGATCTGGGTCCGTCGAACTCGCAGAAGAAGATCTTCTGCCAGGTCCCCAGGACAAGGCGGCCGCTTTCCACGATAACCGCCACCGAGCTGCCAATGAGGGAGCACTTGATATGACTGTCGGAATTGCCTTCCATGTGCCGGTAACGGTCGTTGGACGGGACCACCTCGGTCAGCTTCCGGGCGATATCGGCGCACACCGCTGGATCGGCCCCTTCATTAATGGTCACGCCGGCGGTGGTATGGGGCACATAAACCAGGCAGATCCCGTCTGTCAATCCGCTCTTTGAGACCTCCTGGCTCACCAGCGAGGTGATATCCACCATTTCTATTCGTGAACCGGTTTTTACATTGATGGTTGCAGGCATGGGCGTCTCCTTAAGGATTCTGTAACCATTCACGGGGTCTTGAGATCTCCCTGATACACTGATATGAGAAAATCGCATCAGCCCAATAATTGGGGGGATAACAGCGACCGTATCACCGGGGCAGGAAGATTTTTCTTGTGCTCCGGGCCTCCGGGCCGGTCTCTTCAGTGACTCATCTGCGGGGGGCACCCGCCTGCCAAGGCCAATCGAGCGTTCTTGCCAAGACTTTCGTCCCGTGGATCTGCGATCGCAGAAGGAAGTAACATGGGTAACAAGGCAATGGCGGGCAGGCTTGCCCCTTTGGCATTCTCGCATTCGTCGGGCTGCGGCTTCCCCCACTGATAAATCACAAAGACACGGCGCCCTCCCGGCAGTCACGTCAGAAAAACCCTTCAGCCGCGTTCATTGAGACATTGGCTTTTTTTCTTCGATCACTACGTGATCCTCGTAGCCCTCCTCTTTCAAATAGACATTAATGGTCTCTCCAGGAGAGGTGTCCCAGACTCCGCCCACATAATTGGGAGCAATGGGAAGTTCCCGGTTGCCAGCTCCGCGGTCCGCGAGAATGGCCAGCTCGATTTTTCTGGGCCGTCCAAAATCGATCAGGGCGTCCATGGCCGCCCTGACCGTTCTGCCAGTGAACAGGACATCGTCCACCAGGATCACCAGTTTGTCGTCTACGGAAAAGGGAAGATCGGTCTTGCCCACCACCGGCGTTGTTCCGATCCTGGTCCAGTCGTCTCGGTACAGGGTAATATCCAGAATTCCCAATGGTGGCGCGGGTACATTCAGCCGTGATATGGCATTTTGGAGACGGGCCGCCAGAAATGCGCCCCCGGTGCGTATGCCCACAAGAACAACGCCCTCGCCTGAGCCATATTTTTCTGCGATCTGACGTGCAATATCGTCAATGCATTGCGAAACATCCTTCTCATTCAGAATTACTGATTTTGTCATGGCAGCCCCAACTGCATACAGGAAATTCCCCTCATCTTGAACATGAAAGGTCAGGCAACATGAAAAGGGCCTTTGCGCCGCGCGCCTGACCCCGTTTCAGCCGGGCGCAACAGCAGGCCAAAGCATGGCAGCATCACGAAAGCATAAAGAAGATACTAAAATAAGCGCACGAAAAAGGCTTTATTTATAACAGCACATTCAGCCTGTGTCAAAAAAAATGCATCAGCTCAATAATTGGGGGGATAACAGGGACCGTACCACCGGGGCAGGAAGATTTTTCTTGTGCTCCGGGCCTCCGGGCTGGTCTCTTCAGTGACTTATCTGCGGGGGACACCCGCCTGCCAAGGCCAATTGAGCGTTCTTGCCAAGACTTTCGTCCCGTGG
>JAGHEC010000205.1 GCA_021159525.1 Deltaproteobacteria bacterium
GGCCCGGAGCGGAAGAAAAATCCTCCTGCCCCGGCGGTACGTTCACTGTGCTTCCCCTAAATATTGAGCTGTTACATTTGAATGTTGATTATTTTGTAATAGCTCAATAAATGGGTGCAGGAGGGCTTTTCTGACGCGACTGCCGGCCTCCGGCCCGTAGCGGGCCTACGCCCCGGAGGGAGCACAAGAAAAATCTTCCTGCCCCGGTGGTACGGTCGCTGTTATCCCCCCAATTATTGAGCTGATGCGTTTTTCTCATATCAGTGTATCAGGGAGATCTCAACACCCCGTGAACGGTTAAGAGGAATCAATGCATCCGGGATTCAGTCTGGATCTCGCGAAGATCTAAACCGGCTGCGCGTGCCGGCGGCAATAAATCGGGATCGGGGCGGGGAACTTCCCCTCGGCGGGGGTAACTCCAGTCGTCCTACGGACTCCTTCCGTTACCCCCGCTCCAGCACAATCATGCAGATGTGCACCAAATAGATCCTCAAATTTTGTCTTGACAAGGGGCGTAAGTCCACCAAATTCAAAAAGAGCGCCATCCCAAAATTAGAATTGCTGAAAAAGATTGACAATAAAAGAAGTTAAGTGTAAAAAGCAATAGGTGGATAAACAGGGGCAGGAGGGTTTTCTGACGCGACTGCCGGCCTCCGGCCCATAGCGGGCCTACGCCCCGGAGGGAGCGGACGAAAAATCCTCCTGCCCCGGCACTACGTTCGCTGTTATCCCCTAATTATTTAGCTGATACCGTAAAAAAATAGAAATCACTGTCTTCCATTCAACGCAGGTGTATCAATCTTTCCTTACCAAATCCAAGGAGCCAGCCATGAACGAAAAACCCGACATAAGAGTGCTGTTGATCGATGATGAAGAAACCCTCATCGAATATCTGTCAAAACGGCTTTTAAGGGAAGGCTTCACCGTAAAGGCCTGCTTTTCCGGAGAAGAGGCGGTTGAAGTGGCCAGCGAAACCGACTTTGATGTGGCAGTGGTGGATCTCAAGATGCCCGGAATGGACGGTGTGGAGACCCAGAAACGGCTGAAAAAGCTTCAACCGTTTCTCCAAAGCATTGTGCTTACGGGCCATGGCACGCTCGAATCGGCCCTTGAAAGCGGCAAGCAAGATGCCTTTAAATACCTTCTCAAACCGATCGAATACGAAAATCTGGTGCAGACCATCCGCGAGGCCTATGAAACCAAGGTGCAGATGCAAAACGCCAAGTTCCGCGAGGAAGTGGAAAATATCTACAGGTCCGGCATGGGCGCGAGAGGGATCAAAAATGCAATGAACAAGTTGCGAAAGATCTATGGAATCGAATGACCCGTCCTGTAACCAATGCAAAGACAAACAGAAATCCTGATCTGCCAAAAAGAACTCCTGCAGACCCGTAAATACCTTCAATGCATCCTGCAGAATTCCAATGATATGGTTTTTGCCATGGATGTGGACGGCATCCTGGTTTCACTCAGCAAGGGCGGAGAACAGGCCTTGGGCTACGCATGGGAGGAGGCGGCTGGTCGCGCTGTGAGGGATTTGTGTGTGGATCCTGATGAATTTGACCGTCTGGCGGCCCTCTCCCGGGACAAGGGGAGCGCGGTCCGCCTTGAGTTTCCATTTCGGCACAGGCGGGGGCACACGGTTTACTGCGATGTGTCCCTTACCGCCCTGACCAACACCGAAGGGGAAACCGTGGGCGCAGTGGGGATCTGCAGGGACATTACTCAATGGAAACAACTCCAGGAAGATCTCATCCGGGTGGATCGGCTGGCGGAGATCGGCCGAACCGCTTCGGGGATCGTTCATGAGATCAATAATCCCATCGCTATCATCGGAGAGATCTCCGGGTGGATCGAATCGGTGGCGGCCGATGCAAGGGGCCTAAATCCTGAAGACCGCAAAGAGATAGAGACAGCGGTCGAGCATATCCAGAAACAGACGCGACGGTGCCGCAACATCACACATCAGCTCTTGAGTTTTGTGAGGGATTCAGCGCCGTCGCAGACATCGGTGAATATTCACAACCTGCTCAAGGGAACGGTGTCATTTCTGAATTCCGAATTTAAGTACAACGATATCCAGGTCGTGTTCCGCCTCGTGCAAGACCCGGTCCTGATAAACACGGACAGGCAGATGCTCGAACAGGTCGTGTTCAATCTCGTGTCCAATGCCATCTATGCCGTGAAGGAGAAAGGAGAAAAGGGAGGCCGTATTCAGATTGAAACCGTCAGAGACGAAGCAATGCTGGTAATCAAGATCTCCGACACTGGCATAGGCATTTCCAGAGAAAACCGGGAACGAATATACGATCTCTTTTTTACCACCAAACCCCCTGGCAAAGGGACAGGCCTCGGCCTTCCCATCTGCCAGAACATCATTACAAAGCTTGGAGGCACGCTCTCATTTGAAACCGAGGCAGGAGTGGGCACGACGTTTTTTGTCAGGCTGCCTGCATCGTAACCCTCTCGTGAGTTTTTATCGGATGTGAATGTCCGGGCCTGATCAATCCTACCCGTTTCAGACCCGGCTGCCATGAGCATACAGCGGACCCTTTCGTAGAGGTCCCTGGAAAGGAGCACATCCATGAAGGTCCATGCCCGCAATGAAAGCATCCGTGCTCAAGCAGACAGGACCGCTGCATCCATGGACAACCGGTCTCGTCGGACGCAGAGCCAAACCTTTCCCCGCATCCTGACCTTTGGCATCCTGTTGCTCCTCTGGCTGGTCCTTTCCGGCCAGTATGATCCCTTTCACATCACACTTGGCGTCATCTCATGCCTCATTGTGACCCTTTTCTCCGGCGACCTCCTGTTCCCCGGGGCCGGGATTACTGACCTCTTCCGGCTCGGGTTGGGCATCGTCTTGTATATCCCGTGGCTGATCTATCAGATTCTCATGGCCAATTTCCACATCCTCCGCGTAGTCTTCCACCCTAAAATGCTGGATCTCATTGACCCGCAGATCATTCGGTTCCAGAGCTCGCTCACGCAGGAGCTTGCCCTGGTCATATTCGCCAATTCCATTACCCTGACGCCGGGAACCATCACCGTATACGTATCGGTGGATGGCGATTTCCAGGTCCATGCCATCGACAAAAAATCGGCCGAACCGCTTCCGGGTGAGATGGAGGCCAGGGTCGGCAGGATATTCGCGGGGCAGTCATGACAGACATCTTCCTCTATACCGGCCTGTACCTTTCCTTTTTGATGCTCCTGTCCCTGTATCGGGCCGTCTTCGGCCCTACTGTGCTGGACCGCCTGGTCGGCGTGAATGCAGTCGGCAGCAAGACGGTAATCCTCCTGTTGCTGATCGGTCTGATCTACGGCCGGCTGGAGATGTTTGTGGACATCGCTTTGGCGTATGCCCTGCTCAATTTTATGGCCGTCCTGGCGGCCTCCCGGTATTTCCAGAAAAAGAAGGGGCTCTATGAGGAACCGCCATAACAGCTTTATCTGGCTTATTTTATTTGGGATGCCTCAATCTCCATAAGGCCGGCTGGATAATGCCGGGGCGTGACTTTCGTTCGGCCATTGCCTGAATTGACAGGTTCTTTCAATCAATAAGGGACAATCATAACCGTTCACGGGTGATTTTTGGTCAAATTGTAACAGCTCAATAAATGGGGGCAGAAGGATTTTTCTGACGCGACTGCCGGGAGGGGGGAAGAAAAACCCTCCTGCCCCGGTGGTACGGTCGCTGTTATCCCCCCAATTGTTGAGCTGAGACGATTTTTTCATATCAGTGTATCAGGGAAATCTCAAGACCCCGTGAACGTTTACGGACAATCATAACTCCCTTGGGAGGCCTCCATGCTCAACGTCATTGTGATCGTTCTTCTCATCTCCGGGCTCATCTTCTACACAGGGGCAGCCGTCGGGATCCTGCGTCTTCCGGATTTTTACACGCGACTCCATGCCGCGGGTAAAATGGACACGCTGGGCTCCCTGCTGATGGTCCTGGGCGTGGCCCTCTTTAATTTACATGATTTCTTATGGACACAGTTCATCAGCAGCCTGAAGATTGTGCTGATTTTGCTCTTCCTATTTATCCTGAGTCCTACGGCCACCCATGGCATCGTAGATGCCGGGGTCAGGGCCGGGCTCAAGCCCTGGACCAAAGAACAAAAGAAATAAAGGAGACACGCCTTATGATCTGGCAATTGGATCTTGCAATCCTGACGCTGGTCATCGTGACGGCCGTCGCCACCATCGCGGTAAAGGACCTGCTGGGATGCGCCATCCTGTTCGGGGCCTACAGCTTTCTCATGTGTTTGTTGTGGGCCATTATGGCCGCAGTGGATGTCGCTTTTACAGAGGCCTCCGTGGGCGCCGGCGTAAGCACGGTCTTTTTTGTGGCGGCCGTATTCCGCACAACAAGGAGGACGCGCGATTGAAGACAGCAGGTATCATTATTGTGTTGCTGGCAGGCGCGCTTCTCCTGTATGCCACCCGGGATTTTCCGCCGTGGGGTGCCCTTGATTCCCCTGCCAGCACCCACGTATCTCCCCGCTACCTGCAAAAGGCCATGGAAGAAACGGCCGTCCCCAATGTGGTGACCGCTGTCCTCGCCGATTACAGGGGATTCGACACCATGTTCGAGACCACGGTCATTTTCTGTGCCGGGATCGGCTGCTTCATTTTACTGCGGGTATTCAGACAAAGACCCGGGGACCGCTATTACCGCCATATTGCCACAGAAATCACCCTTCACATCAAGGGGGGCCGCATCCCCAAGAAATCCAGCGAGTTCGAACGGATCGACGCCCTGTGGACCCCTTACGACCTGATCATCAAAACGGTCTGCCGCATACTGGTCCCCTTTATCCAGCTCTTCGCCCTCTATGTCATCGCCCACGGCCATCACAGCCCCGGCGGCGGTTTCCAGGGGGGCGTCATACTGGGGGCCAGCGTTATTCTTCTGGCCATTTCCCACAACATGCGGACCGCCATTGACCGTTTCAGCGAAAAAACAAACAACCTGCTCATGGCCATCGGCGTGTTTATTTATACAGGGATCGGGACCGTCTGCATCCTCCTGGGGGCCGGATTTTTGGATTACCGCAGCCTCTCCGCGGTCCTTTTTGTGGACAAGATCATGGCCCGGTCCCATGGGATCTTCGGGGTTGAGATCGGCGTAGGGATTACGGTCATGGCCGTCATGATCTCCATCTACAACAACCTGGCATCAGCAGGCAAACAGGACGAAGGGCTTTAGCCATGTCTGAACTCATTCCTCTTATTGTGGCCAAGTACAATTACTGGCTCTATATCATCCTCATGATGATCGGGCTTTATGCCATGATTGCCAAGAATAACCTGGTCAAGAAGCTGGTGGGGATGAACATCTTTCAGACCTCCATCATACTTTTCTACGTCTCCATCGGCTGCAAAAAGGGCGGGACCATTCCCATTATTCACCACGGGATCCATGCAGGCCGGCACGTTGTCGACCCTGCCCACTACGTCAATCCCCTGCCCCATGTGCTGATGCTCACGGCCATAGTGGTCTCTGTATCCACCCTCGGGGTGGCCCTGGCCCTGGCCGTCAAGATCTACAACCGGTACAAGACCCTGGAAGAAGATGAGATCCTGGCGCGATTGAGGGCCAAATGAACGATCATACCCCCGCCCTGCTGATCATCCTGCCGCTGCTTTTCGCCTTCATGGTCAGCGGCATGGCATGGATCAAAAAGAGTCTGTGCTATCCCCTGGCCGTGGCAGGATCGGGCCTGTGCGCCTTTTTTTCCATACGGGTCTTTACCCATGTGCTTCGGCATGGAACCATGCAGTACAGCCTGGGAGGCTGGGAGGCGCCGTGGGGCATCGGATACCATGTGGATCTCTTAAACGGCGTGGTCCTTGTTGCCGTCTCGGTCCTGGCCTTCATCAACATGATCGCCACCCGCAAGGCAGCGGCCATTCAATTTCCTGAAAAGGAAGGGGCCTTCTATGCCCTTTATCTCCTCTTCATTGTCGGGCTGGTAGGCATTGTCGCAACTGGGGATCTGTTCAATCTATACGTTCTCCTGGAGGTGGCATCTCTTACCAGTTACGCTCTGATCGCCCTGGGAGAGGGACGGGCCCCCCTGTCGAGTCTCAACTATCTCTACATGGGGACCATCGGAGGCTGTTTTTATCTTCTTGGCGTGGGATATCTTTATATCATGACCGGATCCCTCAATATGGCGGATGTGGCTTCCCTCCTCCGCCCCCTTTATGAATCCGGCGCAATATGGGTGGCCTTCACCTTCTGCATGGTGGGGATCGGCGTCAAGATGGCCTTTTTCCCCCTGCATGTCTGGCTCCCCAATGCTTACACCTACGCACCCTCCGCGGTCAGCAGCCTCATTGCGCCCCTTATGACCAAGGTCATGGTTTATGTAATGATCCGGCTCATGATCTCGGTCTTCTGTGTGGATTTTGCCTTTTCGGTCCTGGACCTTGGGAGTGCCATGGTATGGCTCTCCATCCTGGCCATTGTCATGGGGGCCGCGCTCGCCCTCGCCCAGAAAAACCTCAAACGCCTGTTCTGCTACATCATTGTCTCTGAAATCGGCTACATGGTGGGAGGGGCCTGGCTCGGGAATGCCGCAGGCATGACAGGTGCAATCCTCCATATCCTCAATGATGCGCTCATGACTATCTGCCTGTTCCTGGCAGCCGGGACTATCCATTACCGGATCAACAATCTGGATTTGGATCATTTGCAAGGGCTGTTTGGCCGCATGCCTGTGACTATGGCATGTCTTGTTGCAGCCGGGCTCAGCATCATCGGGGTCCCGCCCACCTGCGGCTTTTTCAGCAAGTGGTATCTGATTACCGGCGCGCTTCAGGCAGGTCAATACGGATTT
Organism: Deltaproteobacteria bacterium; assembly: GCA_021159525.1. GTDB lineage: Bacteria > Desulfobacterota > DSM-4660 > Desulfatiglandales > Desulfatiglandaceae > AUK324. The sequence goes on from JAGHEC010000205.1 coordinate 6,852, forward strand.
ATGGCGGCCCTCCTGTTCAGCAGTCTGGTCAATGTCATTCTTTTTTTCCGGGTATTCGAGATCGGCTATTATGGAGATCCGGGCCACGGGCACATGCACGGATCTTCTCCTGAAACACGGACAGAGGCCCCGGCAGCCATGCTGGCGCCCCTCCTGATCCTCTCGGCCGGCCTCGTAGTAATGGGCGTGTTTACAGGAAGCATCGTCGCAGCCGTTATCGACCCCATCATCCCCGCGGGCCTCGCTCGGTAAGGGGTCTCTGCTTCCCGCCCGCGTTATGGCGGGTCACTGCCTCCCCTCCAAGACGGCACAACAAAATGCGTACGGAGCGCTCGGCGACCGCCCCCTGACTCGTAATAGCCTTTATGGAAAGGCAGGCAAGGACTACCGTCTTATGAAAGACTGTCCTTGGGGCTGGATCAGAACGAATTCCAACGCTCACCTGCCGTTCCCACGAGCTGTAACCGGTTTTTGTCCCGTCTTGGAGGGGAGGTAGTGACCCCCTGCGCGGGCATAACATTGTGGGACTTTGCGTGAAACCCTCGCGATTCGGGTGAAACCTGTTTGGTTGTGGCGGTAAGGCCCATTGGGCGTTTCAACGCGCACAGTTGGCAGAGGAAAAATATTGCGTCTCTACCGATAAATACATATTCTCATCAATCGGTTGAATATTAAAAATACGCAACATGGATGTAAACACCAAGGGGAGAGTAAATTGAGTGAAGAGATCAAGAAAATAGTACTGGCGTATTCCGGAGGACTGGATACGTCCGTTATCCTGACGTGGTTGAAGGAGACTTATGAGTGCCCGGTGGTGGCGTATGCCGGTGACGTTGGCCAGGGTGACGAGGTGGCCGGCTTAAAGGAAAAGGCCCTCAAGACCGGGGCCGACGATGTGGTGGTTGAAGACCTCAGGGAGGACTTTGTAAAGGATTTTGTCTGGCCCGCACTGCGGGGAAACGCCATTTACGAATCCTCCTATCTGCTGGGCACGTCCCTGGCGCGGCCCATCATCGCCCGGGGGCAGGTGGAGACGGCCCGCCGTATGGGGGCTGATGCCGTGAGCCACGGCGCCACAGGCAAGGGAAATGACCAGGTTCGGTTTGAACTGACCTATCTGGCCCTTGAACCCGGGCTCAAGGTGATTGCGCCGTGGCGCATATGGGACTTCAAGGGCCGGGAGGACCTGATGGACTATGCCCGGTCCCGGGGGATTCCCGTGCCGGTGACCAGGGAAAAGCCCTATTCCAGCGACCGCAACCTGCTCCACATCAGTTTTGAGGGGGGCATCCTTGAAGACACCTGGGCCGAGCCCCCGGAGGACATGTTTGTGTTATCGGTCTCGCCCGAAAAGGCCCCTGACAGGCCCGAATTTGTGGAGATTGCCTTTGAGAGAGGGGATCCCATCTCAGTGGACGGAGAGATGCTGTCGCCGGCCAACCTCCTGGCCCGGCTGAACGAGATGGGCGGCAGAAACGGGATTGGCCGGGTGGACATGGTGGAGAACCGGTTCGTGGGCATGAAGTCAAGGGGCGTATATGAAACGCCGGGAGGGACCATCCTCAGGACGGCCCACATCGCCATGGAGTCCATTACCCTCGACCGCGAGGTGATGCATATCCGCGACGGCCTGATCCCCAGATACGCAGACATGATCTACAACGGATACTGGTTCTCGCCGGAAAGGGAGATGCTTCAGGCCTTGATCGACGAGACCCAGAAAAATGTCAACGGCGTAGTCCGGTTGAAGCTCTACAAAGGAAACTGCATGGTGGTGGGCAGGAAGTCTGAGATCTCCCTCTACAGCTCTGATTTCGCCACCTTTGAGGAAGACCGGGTCTACAGGCAGGCCGATGCCGAGGGATTTATCCGGCTTAACGGCCTCCGTCTCAAGATCGCGAGGCTTTTGCAGAAGAAGGCCTGATCGTCCACCACGGTCGCGCCGGCTTGCGGGGCCGGTGGCGGGAGGATCTGATTTTATGACAAAAAAGGTTTGGGGGGGGCGTTTCAAACAGGATACAGATGCGCTGGTGAACCGGTTTAACGCCTCTATACAATTTGATCAAAGGCTGTATCCTTATGATATCCAGGGGAGCATTGCCCACTGCCGGATGCTGGCGGCCCGGGGAATCATCAAGGAGGATGAATCCGTGCGGATCGTTGAGGCCCTGGGACAGATCCAGCGCCAACTGGAGCACGACGAACTCTCCTTTGACAACGATTACGAGGATATCCACAGCCTCATTGAAAAGGCCCTTATTGAGAAGATCGGGGCGCTCGGCGAAAAAATCCATACCGGGAGAAGCCGGAATGACCAGGTTGCCCTGGATATGCGGCTCTATGTCAGGGACATAAGCAAAGAGACAACGGGCCGGATCAGGGAGGTCCAGCGGGCCCTGACAGGGCTCGCAGAGAAGAACCTGGATATAGTGATGCCCGGATATACACATTTGCAGCGGGCTCAGCCCGTGCTTCTCTCACATCACCTCATGGCCTATTATGAGATGTTGAAACGGGATCATGAACGCTTTGAACAAGGGCTGGGAAGGGTTGATGTCATGCCCCTGGGAAGTGCGGCCCTGGCAGGGTCCACCTTTGATCTGGACCGGGAAATGTCGGCCCGGGAATTGGGCTTTGGCCGGGTGTCGCGAAACAGCATGGATGCGGTCAGCGACAGGGATTTTATCCTTGAATTTCTATTCAACGCCTCCGTCCTGATGATGCACCTGAGCAGGCTGAGCGAGGAGCTGGTGATCTGGTCGAGCCAGGAATACGGTTTTATCCGCATCTCCGATGCCTTTTGCACCGGGAGCAGCATCATGCCCCAGAAGAAGAATCCGGATTTGCCCGAGCTGATCCGGGGAAAGACCGGCCGGGTCTATGGCTCGCTCATGGGGCTTTTAACGACCATGAAGGGCCTTCCCCTGACCTATAACAAGGACATGCAGGAGGACAAGGAGGCCCTGTTCGACGCCTGCGACACCGTCTGCATCTGCCTGGAGGTGATGGCCAGGCTTCTGGGAGAGATCACCTTCAACGGGGAGCGTCTCCAGGAGGCCGTCCAGGGAGGCTTTATCGTGGCCACCGACCTGGCCGATTATCTGGTGCGTAAAGGCCTCACCTTCCGGCAGGCCCACGAGATCGTGGGCAAGATGGTTCTCCTGGCCCTGGAGCAGAACAAGGAACTCCACCAGTTGACCCTGAGCGAGATGAAAGGCTTCAACCGGCAGATTGAGGAAGATGTTTACCAATGGCTTGATCCCAGGTTGTCTCCGTCCAGGCGGAAAGGCATCGGGGGAACCGCGCCTGACAGGGGGGGAGAGGAAATCGCAAAGGCAAAGCAGGAACTGCGAGGGGAGGGCGAGACCGGTGCTGCCAGTCCACCATCTCTGTGACAGGGCTGTCCTCTTTTTTTTGCTGACCGCGATCCTGGCCAGTCTTATGTGTGCATGCGGCAAGAAAGGCCCTCCTTTCCTGCCTGAAAAGGGGCATGAGGCCAGGGTCGAAAATCTGACCGGTAAACGGGTGGATAGGCAGATCCGGCTGGAGGGAACCATAGAAGGGAGAGCCCGGGATGCTGTCATATCCGGTTGTACTGTTGATCAGGCCTGGTATCCCGAGGATGCCGCCCCGTGTGAGGGCTGTCCAGTAAAGATGAGGCCATTGGAAGACGCCTTTGATATCGCGGTTTCGGGGGATCGTTTTATCTGTGTAATCCCGGTTTCAGAAAATAGCGGCGTCTGGTTTTTTCAGGTCCGCCTCATCGACAACCGGGGGGCCGTAGGGCCCCGGTCGGAAAGGGTTGTGGTAAGATAATGCACCATTTTCAATACATGGATAATGTCCTGTATGCGGAAGATGTGCCTGTGGCGGCCATTGCACGGAAGGTGGGCACCCCCTTCTATCTCTATTCCCATGCCACTCTTACAAGACATTTCAAGGCCTTTGACGAGGCCTTCGCCAACATCAGGCACCTGACCTGCTTTTCCATGAAGTCCAATTCCAATATGGCCATCCTGAGGCTTTTTGCCCTGATGGGGGGTGGAGTGGATATTGTCTCAGGCGGGGAGCTGTACCGGGCGCTTAAGGCGGGTGTGGATCCATCCAAGATCGTTTATTCAGGTGTGGGAAAAGAGGCGGCGGACCTTGAATATGCCCTTGAATCGGGGATCCTTATGTTCAATGCAGAATCGGCCCAGGAGATCCAAATTCTGAATGACACGGCTGAACGAGTGGGAAGGCGAGCGAGGGTGGCAATCCGGGTAAATCCGGACGTGGACCCCAAGACCCATCCCTATATCTCCACTGGTCTTAAGGAGAACAAGTTCGGGATCGATATCCAAGAGGCTGTACGCCATTATTCGGTGGCCGCGGGCCTGAAGGGTCTCACCGTGGTCGGAGTCTCGTGCCACATCGGATCTCAGATCACTCGGGTGAGCCCTTTTGTGGATGCCCTGAACAAACTGAAGGAACTGATTGAAGGGTTGAGAGGGATAGGCCTTGGGATCCAATACGTGGATCTGGGAGGGGGCCTGGGCATTACCTATGACAAGGAAGCGCCGCCCCATCCCAGGGATTATGCCCGGGCCATTGGCCGGGAACTCAAGGGATTGGACGTGACACTGATTTTGGAGCCGGGCCGCGTTATTGTGGGCAATGCCGGCATTCTCGTGACAAAGGTCCTTTACACCAAAATTAAGCAGGAGAAGATCTTTTTTGTGGTGGATTCGGCCATGAATGATCTGATGCGGCCGAGCCTGTATAACTCCTATCATGCGATTCAGCCCGTAACCATCAGGGGCCGCGAGACGGTCCGGGCCGATGTAGTGGGACCCGTATGCGAGTCAGGGGATTTTTTGGCCAGGGGCCGGGAGATGGAGATGCAGGAACCGGGCGATCTCGTGGCGGTCATGAGTGCGGGGGCGTACGGGTTCAGCATGTCCTCTACCTATAATTCCCGACCCAGGGTTTGCGAGGTGATGGTAAAGGGAGAGCGTTTCTACACCATACGGGAAAGGGAAGGCTTTGAGGACTTGATTCGGGGTGAAAAGCTCCCCGATTTTCTGGCCGTGGACAGGGCCGTGCAGGGCCAAGGGGAAGGGCAATGATGGGGCCGATCGAATTCTGGAAGATGAGCGGCAGCGGCAATGACTTTATCCTCATCGACAACCGGGAGGGCCGCATTCGGGAGCAAGAGATGGCCCTGCTTGTGGAGAAGGCATGCCAACGCCGCATATCCGTAGGTGCGGACGGCGTTATCTTTGTGGTCCCGTCCAGGGCTTGCGATTTTGGTTGGCGTTTTTTCAATGCGGATGGAGGGGAGGTGGAGATGTGCGGCAACGGAGGCCGTTGCGTCTCCCGTTTCGCCTGCTTAAAGGGGATTGCTGGTCCTGAAATGACCTTTGAGACCCTGGCAGGGCCGGTTTCCGCCCGGGTCAAGGGCCGGAGGGTCAAGATCCTGATGCCCAAGCCCGGCCCGGCCTTCCTGGATATTGATCTGGAATGCCAGGAGGGCTGGGGCCACTGCGATTTTATCAATACCGGTGTGCCGCATGTGGTGGTGAGCGTGGAAGACCTGGAACACCATCCGGTTACTACCCAGGGAAGGGCCATCCGTTATCATGCCCGGTTTTCTCCGGAAGGAACCAATGCCAACTTTGTGAAACGGATCGGGCCCGGTCGGCTGGCCCTCAGGACCTATGAACGGGGCGTAGAAGATGAGACCTTGGCCTGCGGGACCGGGGCCATTGCCTCGGCCCTGATAGCCGCGACCCGGGGGATGGCGGATTCGCCGGTTGCCGTAAGGACACGGGGGGGCGAGGAGCTGGTTATCTATTTTGAGCGGAACAACCGTCAATTTGAGAAGGTATGGCTTGAGGGGAACACGACGATCGTGTATGAGGGGAGGCTCAACCCGGAGGCCCTGGAGGGTTGACAGGTTCCCGGTAACGCGCCAGCCTGAGTCGTCAGGTTTAACTATACGGAACCAAAGACCCAAAACTGAAAAAAAGGGAGGTTATCATGTTTAGTGGATCTATTGTCGCAATCGTGACGCCGTTCAAGAACGGAGAGGTGGATGAGGAGGCCTTTCGGGAACTCATCGAGTTCCAGATCGCCAACGGTACCCGTGCCATCGTACCCTGCGGCACTACCGGCGAATCTGCGACCCTGAACGTGGAAGAGCATGCCCGTGTAATCGATATTGCTATCGAGGCGGTGAACAGGCGGGTCCCGGTTATTGCAGGGACCGGCGGAAACAGCACCAGCGAGGCGATTGAACTCACCAGCCATGCCAAGAAAGCCGGCGCCGACGCCACGCTTCAGGTGACCCCCTACTACAACAAACCTACCCAGGAGGGATTGTATCAGCATTTCAAGGCCATTGCAGAGGCGGTGGCCCTGCCCCAAGTCCTTTATAATGTGCCTGGACGGACCAGCGTCAATATGTTGCCCGAGACAGTGGCCCGCCTGGCGGAACTGACCGAGGTCGTGGCCATAAAAGAGGCCTCCGGAAATCTTGGTCAGATGGCCGAAATAGTTCGGTTGGCAGGCGATAAGATTACGCTTTTGTCCGGGGACGACAATGTGACCCTGCCGGTCCTCTCGCTCGGCGGCAAGGGGGTGATTTCGGTAGTGGCCAACATTGCTCCCAAAGATTCGGCTGACCTGATCACGGCCTGGGAGGAGGGGAGGGCGGACGATGCCAGGGCCTTTTTTTATAGGCTCTTTCCCCTGTGCCAGGCCATGTTTTTTGAGACAAACCCGATCCCGGTTAAGACCTCATTGGCCTTGATGGGAAAGATCCAGGATGAGATGCGGCTCCCGCTCTCGTCCATGTCCCCGGCCAATCTGGACCGCCTGAAAAAGGTCCTGACCGACTATGGACTGATTTAAGCCGCAGACCCCGGCGAAAGCCGCTTTGTCCGACTCGGATGCAGACACGATCTCGGGAGCCCTGACAGATTCACTTACATGAGACCTGTTTTGCTGTCGTAGCGGCTGGAAAAGACTGCCGCTTTTCCGGAGAAGATATTACAGTGGGTCAGGACGTGCTCGGCCACTGCCTTTCGCCGGGAAAGATTCAGATCATTGAATGCCGCTACCCACACGGCCTCGTCCGTAATGGTGGAAAGGAGGTCCCAGATCTCCTTTGCAGACATGTCAGGATCAATGGCCGGGCCACGCACCGAGGAAGGTGATTTCAACAGATTGCGGGCCTGGCGCCTGATCTGCTCAAGCCTGTCGATCAAAATCTGACATTCGCGGTCAAATATCTCGTAGGTCTCGCACGGTTTGGTAAC
>JAGHEC010000431.1 GCA_021159525.1 Deltaproteobacteria bacterium
GCGGATGTGGCCGTGGTGGAAGGGGTCATGGGACTCTTTGACGGATTTTCAGGGAGCGATGAGACCGGGTCAACCGCCCACATGGCAAAATGGCTTGACCTCCCGGTGGTGCTGGTCATTGATGCCGCTTCCATGGCGCGCTCCGCGGCTGCAATCGCCCTCGGGTTTCTTCATTTTGATTCCAGTCTTCCTTTTGCGGGGGTCATTTTAAACAGGGTGGCGGGTCCGGGCCATGCGGAAATCCTGAAAGAGGCCTTCGAGTCGGTCCCGGAGGTCCCGATCCTGGGGTGTCTGCAGCGCAGGGAGAACCTCAGGATTCCCTCACGGCACCTGGGACTGATAACAGTGGAAGACATGGGTGCGGATTCCCCCCAGGCCGATGAACTGGCCCAATGGATCGAAGAGGGAGTTGATCTGGATGGTCTCCTGGAGAAAACACGACGGCAGGGCATGAAAGGAAAGGAATCGCTGCATGCCCTTGATGTCCAATCCCCTTCTCCCCACAAAAAAGAGGAAGGCCGGGGGGTGCGCATCGCTGTCGCAAGGGATGAGGCATTCTGTTTCTATTACCAGGAGAACCTCCGGCTGCTTCAAGAAGCGGGCGCAGAGATTGTACCCTTTTCCCCCCTCAGAGACATATCCCTGCCACCGGAAATCAAGGGATTGATCCTGGGCGGAGGATACCCGGAGCTTCATGTAGAAACTCTTTCCCGGAATTGTGATCTGAACCGCGAAATCCTCCGGGCCGCACTTGACGGCATGCCCATGTATGCAGAATGCGGGGGATTCATGTATCTCATGGAGGAAATTGAGGACCTCCATGGCGCTGACCAACCCATGGTCGGTGTCTTTCCCTTCAGGTGCCGGATGGAAGAGCGATTGAAGGCCCTGGGTTACCGGGAGGTCATAACCGAAAAGGATTCCATCCTGGGGCCTCCGGGCACCACAATACGGGGTCACGAGTTTCACTATTCCACCATTTCCAAGGCACCGACCGATGTTTCGACCATGTACAGGGTTTCGAACCGCAGGGGGCGGACAGGGATCAGGGAAGGGTTTCAGATGAACCAGGCGCTGGGCTCCTACGTGCACCTCCACTGGGGATCAAACCCGGCGGTGGCACCCAATCTTGTCGAATATTGCCGAAGATACGGATGAGACAATCGCAGGAGGGGAAATGACACGCATAACAAAGATTACAGAACCAGATGAGATCGAGCGCCGTTCTTTCGCCATCATCGATTCAGAGGTCCTTGAACCCAGGCCCTTTGAAGGGGCGCATTGGGAAGTGGTGCGCCGCATGATCCATACCAGCGCCGATTTTGAACTCCTCTCCCTGGCGGTGTTCCACAACGATGCCGTGCAGGCGGGTATTGCGGCCATAAGGCGCGGGTGTACCATTGTCACTGATACAGAGATGGCGCGCGCAGGTATTGGTCTCAGGAGGATAGATCGATGGGGCTGCAGGGTGAAATGTTTTATGGGCAATGAGGAGGTGGCCCGGCGTGCCCGGGAGCTAGGCATAACAAGGGCGAGGGCCGCCCTTGATCTGGTCGCCGGGAGGATGGACGGTGGAATCTTTGTGATCGGGAACGCACCCACGGCCCTCCTGCGGCTCCTGGATTTTATGAATGAAGGGATATGCCGCCCGTCCCTGGTGGTGGGCATGCCCGTGGGTTTTGTGAATGCCGAGGAGTCAAAGGAACTTCTTATGGGCCAGTCAAAAACCCCTTATATCACCGTCAGGGGGAGAAAGGGCGGATCAGCCCTGGCCGCCTCCGTGGTGAACGCCCTTGCGGAACTGGCCGGGAAAGCGGGGTGACGGGAAGACGAAAACATCCAGAGGGAAAAAACGGCTTCGCCATGGGTTTACCACCGGGTCGGCGGCCACTGCAGCGGCAAAGGCGGCTCTCCTGTCTTTACTGGGCAAAAAGGTCGTGCAAGGAAAAGTGGATATTCCCCTGCCCGAGGAAGGACGGCTCACGATTCCCATCGACCGGGTTGGTATGTTTGACGGATATGCCAGGGCGACGGTGATCAAGAACGGGGGTGATGATCCTGACGCCACCCACCGGGCACGGATTTCCTGTACGGTCCTGCTAAAGCCTGGGGGACACGGCAATCAGGTGCTGCTCCGGGGAGGGAAAGGTGTCGGCAGGGTAACAAAACCGGGACTGCCCATCCCTCCTGGAGAACCCGCTATAAACCCCGGACCCCGCAAGCAGTTGCAGAAGGCGGTTCAGGAGTGTTTTCTGGAAACGGGGACTGCTCCTATGGGGCTGGAGATCACCATCGAGGTTGCAGATGGGGAAAAAATCGCCCGGAAGACCCTGAATTCGCGCCTGGGCATTGTGGGGGGGATCTCCATCCTCGGAACCCGGGGAACCGTAATCCCCTTTTCCCATGAGGCCTATGAAGGAACAATCACTCTCTCCCTGGACGTGGCAGAGGCCCTGGGCCTGGAAACCGTGGCCCTCTGCACCGGGGGAAAGAGTGAAAAGTTCCTGCAGGCCCTTTTTCCGGAACTGCCCGAAGAAGCTTCCATCCAGGTGGCGGACTTTTTCGCGTTCAGTTTGAAAGAGGCGGCCCAAAGGCGTTTTTCGCATATCATTTATGGCTGTTTCTTCGGCAAGCTGATCAAGGTGGCCCAGGGCCATGAATATACCCATGCCGGGAGAGCGCTTATCGACTTCCGTCTCCTGGCGGAATGGTGCAAGGCCGCGGGGATCAACGGGCAAAAGGCGGGAGCCGTGGTCAGGGCCAATACCGCGCGGGAGGTATTGGACATAATTTCCCATGACACACGCAAAGAGGATGTGATTCAAACGCTCATAGGCAAGGCCGTCTCGAACGGCAGGTGTTTTATCCCGCCGAAGGTGTGCCTGGAGGTTTGTCTTTTCGGCTTTGACGGTACGCTTCTGGGAAGGCGCTTGGCATCCGGAGAAGCGCACCGGCAGGACGTAGAGGGGCAAACAGGAGATATGGATGAAAACGGTTGAAGTCCTGGGCATGGGGGTGGGAAACGGCAGGCTTTGCCCATCGTACGAGGAGATTCTCCAAAAGGCGGATGTCCTGGCCGGAGGGAAACGGCTCCTTGATCGGGCCGCACCCTCTCATGCACAACAGATCGTGATCGAGTCTCCCCTGGAGCGGGTTCTGGATCAGGTCAGGGAGGCGGTACAGGCCGGGAAAAGGGTGGTAGTCCTGGCAGACGGGGATCCGGGATTTTTCGGGATCGGCCAGATTCTGGTAAAGACCCTGGGAAGGGAACATGTACGGATACATCCCAATGTGACCGTACTCCAGGCCGCGGCCTCCCGGCTCGGGATATCCTGGCAGGATATAAAGGCGGTCTCACTCCACGGCCGACAGGATATGTCCCCCCTTTTCCGGGCCCTGGCATTTGCAGACCGGGTCGCCGTCTATACGGACCCTGAAAACTCCCCGCAACTAATCGCGCTGGAGATGTGCCGGAGACGGGTGGACACCTTTGAAATGCACGTGTTTGAAAATTTGGGCCTTGAAGATGAGCGGACGGGCAGGTACACCCTCGCGCAGACCGAAGATACGGACTTTTGCCCTCTCAATTTCCTGCTCCTTCAACGGATGAGTCACCCCGAGATCCTCCCGCATGTGGGCATGGACGATGACTGCTATATCCATGAACGGGGACAGATTACCAAAAAAGAGATTCGTGCTGCCGGACTCGCCGCTCTCCGGATACACCCCCGCCATGTCCTGTGGGACCTCGGAGCCGGTTCAGGTTCTGTGGCGATCGAGGCATCGCTCCTTGCAAGAAGGGGCAGGGTGTTTGCTGTGGAGAAAAGGGTGGAACGGGTGGAGCAGATACGTGAAAACATCCGCCGGACCGGGTGTTACCATGTGGAGGCGGTCCACGGTGAAATGCCCGATTGCCTTTTCGATCTGCCGGAACCGGACAGGATATTCATGGGAGGAGGAGTGGGTAAAAACAACAAGGTCCTTATGGAGGCGGCCCGAAGGCTCAGGCCGGGCGGGAGGATCGTCCTGCATCTGGTGCTCGTGGGCTCTTTGCAGCGAGCGGTTGACTTTTTTTCCGGAGCAGGATGGTCCACTACCATCAGTCTCGTGTCGGTATCAAGGGCAAAGGACCTGGGCCAAGACCTCCGGCTCGAGGCCCTGAACCCGGTATTCATCGTTTCGGCGGAAAAACCTAAAGAGGAGTGAAGGAGTGTATCACCTCAATAATTAGTGGGATAACTGCGAACCTAGTGCCGGGGCAGAAGAATTTTTCTTCCGCTCCGGGCCTCCGGGCTGGTCTCTTGAGTGACTTATCTGCGGGGGACACCCGCCTGCCAAGGCCAATTGAGCGTTCTTGCCAA
>JAGHEC010000287.1 GCA_021159525.1 Deltaproteobacteria bacterium
ACTTCGTGGAGCTGCGGTTTCCCCCACTGATAAGTCACAAAGAGACGGCGCCCTCCCGGCAGTCGCGTCAGAAAAAACCTTCTGCCCCCATTTATTGAGCTGTGACGTAAAAATTATATAAACAGTTCATCAAATTATTGACAAATGATAATATTTATGTTTTTTTTCTTTCCGGTAAGCCACGTTGGCATTGCGGGGTTTTGGCCCTGTTTTTTGGGGGCTGCCGGCCCCGTAGAAGCAGGTCGATGATGTCCTTCTGTCTAAGGGACACAATAGATACGGAGGGGACAATGGATCATGCCTGGAAAATAGGTCAGAGGTCTGGTCCGACGACCTGATCTGTGTATGGGAGCTGCAGGAATGGGCTTTTTTCGGCGAGGGGCCGGGGCGTTGTCACGATTACATTAAGGAAGATCAAAGTGAATCATAATGCGCTAAAGAAAATCCGGGAGGGGTTCCTGATCAGCAAGGCGGAGTTGGCGAGAAAGGCGGGCGTATCGCCGATCACCATTGATCGTGTAGAAAAAGGAATGCCCTGTCGGATGGAGACAAAACGAAAAATCATCCTTGGTTTGGGCCTTGATCTCTGTGACAAGGAGAAGGTTTTTCCCGAGGATTGAGCCCGTGGCCATGTTATTCTGGCGGAAATAGAGAGACCGGCTTCTTGATACTGTTATTGGAACATAAATATGGCCATTAGCAAGAGAAAGTCCCTGGTGGGATTGGACATTGGTTCCCATTCCATCAAGGTGGCTGAGATTGTCCATACAAAGGGGGGAAGGGTTCTGCAAAATTTTGGCGTGATCCTTACGCCCCCCGGCGCTGTGGTGGAGGGCTCAATCAAGGACCAGGAAAGCGTGGCGTCGGCCATAAAGATCCTTTATAAAAACCTGAGGATTAGAAACAGGAATGTGGCTGCGTCCCTGTCCGGTTACTCGGTGATCGCAAAAAAGATCACCCTGGAACGGATGGAAGAAGGGAAGGTCGAGGAATTGATCAGGGAGGAAGCGGAGAAATACATCCCGTACGATATCAACGAGGTGAATCTGGATTTTGCCGTCCTCGAGTCTGAGGCCGAGCCGGAGGGAGGAGACCAGGGAAAGGATGAAGGCTCAGGCCCCAAGCAGATGGAGGTTCTCCTGGTGGCAGCCAAGAGGGAGGTTATCGATAAATATGTGGAACTTATTCGGGCAGCGGGTTTAAACCCGGGTGTACTGGATGCCGACATCTTTGCCCTTCAAAATGCCGCGGAGATCAGCCTGCTGGAGCCTGAAACATGCTATGCCATCATCAATCTGGGGGCAGCGGAGCTGGAAATCAACGTGGTAAGTCACGGGGTATCCATCTTTTCAAGAGATTCTTCCTATGGCGGGGCCCAGCTTACGGAGGCGATCCGGTCCGAATTCAGCATCGAGCTGCGCCAGGCCGAGCAGATGAAACTGGGCGGTATGGAGCTGGACGACCAAAAGAAGGAAGCACTAAGAAAGGTGGTCAGCAAGGAAGTTTCGTCATGGGTCAAGGAGATCAAACGGGCACTCGATTTTGTGTCCAGCACCAGGGCCGGCGATCCTATTGAAAAAATCATTGTAAGCGGGGGCTGCTCCCGGATTGCCGACCTTCAGAAGTATCTCGAGGCAGAGACGGGAATCCCGGTGGAGCCGTTGAATCCTTTCAGGAATCTTTTAATCGACCATCGACGCTTTGATGCCGACTACCTGGAATACATGGCCCCGGAGGCAGGGGTCGCGGTCGGTCTCTCTCTGAGATACATCGACGACAAATGATACGGATCAATCTTCTGCCCTTCAGGGCTGCCAGAAAAAAAGAAAACATCAGGCAGGAATTGAGCTGCTATTTTCTGGGACTGGTGTTGCTTATCCTGGTGATGACTTATTTGCAGGTTGGTTCGAGCGGGCGTCTGAATCATTTGAAGGCGGAGGAACAAAACGTCCGCAAGGAACTGGCCGTCTATGAAAAAAACAACCGGATTGCCGCCCGGATAAAGGCGAATCTCAAGGAGATCCGGGACAGGCTGGACATTATCCACGACCTCGAACAGAAAAAAAGAGGGCGGCTTGGTCTTCTGACCGACGTAGCCCTTGCCGTTCCAGAAGGCCGGCTGTGGCTTCAGTCCCTTTCTGAAAAGGAGGGGTTGCTGACTATTAACGGCACGGCCATGGACAATGACACGGTAGCCCTGTTTATGACAAACCTTGAGAAAACCCCATCGATTACATCTGTTGATCTCAAGAACACGCAACTGCAGGACTTCCCTGAATACAATCTTAAAGGCTCCGGCTTTCTCCTCTCCTGCGAAACAATATTGAAAGAGGCGCCGCCGGCATCGGAAAAAAAGCCCAAGGATTCGAAAGGGCAGCAGTAGATGAAACTCCCGGACATCAATTGGCGGTCAGGTGCTGATTCTTTTGTTGAAAAGGCGCAGAAGATCAAGAAGGCCCACAGGCTGGCCATCGTGATCGGTCTCGTGGTTTTGCTGGGGGGCAGCTTTGTCTGGTTTGTCTATCTGCCCAGGATGCAGGAGATTGACCGTATGGAAAAGGAGCTTGTCGATCTTAGACAAAAGGTCCGAATGGGCAAGGTGTGGGAAAAGAAGCTGACAGGTCTCAGGGAAGAGATGGCACGGCTGAAAAAGGATTTTGAGAAGGCCCTCAGGATCCTGCCCAACGAAAGGGAGATCCCGAGCCTGCTGGCCGGTATCAGTCAATTAGGAGTCGATTCCAATCTGCAGTTCAGACTGTTCAGCCCCGGAGCTGAAGAGATCTGCAATTTTTATGTAAAGATCCCTGTTTCCATGGAGTTGGGCGGTCGCTTCCGGGACGTGATCCTCTTTCTCGACAAGATCAGGCGTATGGAGCGAATTGTCAATATCACCGATATTTCCATGAGACCCGGTAAACCTCTTTCCGTAGATCTTATCACCGCATGCAAGGTCATAACCTACCGCTTCAAGAGCAAGGCGGACGAGGCAAAAGAAAAGGCCCAAAAGCAGAAAAAGAAATAGCAGCTTGGGGTTGAGGTATTGGGCGGGTGAGACGATGAAATGCAAAACCATGAGCGGCGATAACAGAAAAATCAGGTGGATGGCATTCACGGCCGCTGTAATATTGGGCACTTCCCTGTTTGCCTTTGTGCCTGTCGGCCCCGGTGCTTCGCTGACAAAAGCCGCCGAACCCGCTTACAAGGGCTGGCGGCGTGAGAAAAAAATCCTTGATCCTGACAAAATTCCGGATCCGTTCCTTTCCTATCTTATCAAGCGCAGGGAGCAAAGCACATTACAGGCGGAAAAGGAAAAAGAAAAACAACTTGCCGCTGAAGAGGCGATCAAACGGGAGAAGCAGGCAGCCGCCCAGATGTTGAAAGAGCTTTTGACCCCTAAGACCGAGCTGCAAAAACTCTCCCTCTCCCAGTTGACCTTGAGCGCCATTGTACAGGCCGATGATAGGGCATGGGCCATGGTCCGAGATCCCAAGGGCAGGGGCTATATCCTGACAAAGGGGACCCGAATCGGGACCAACGGCGGCACGGTGGACCGCATTGTCAGAAAAGAGAAAAAGGTCGTCATAAAAGAACCTTATCTGGAAGATGAGCTGCATTTAAAATACAGAGAAGTGGAGATCAAGCTGCCCGAGCAGGTATATGAGTAAGGAGTTGGCCTTTTTGTTTGTAACTTCTGTGCAACGGGCTGAGTGTTTGCCGGGGGGTCTGCTTCCCGCCCGCGGGGGGGTCACTGCCTCCCCTCCAAGACGGGACAACAAAATGGATACGGAGCGTTCGGCGGCCGCCCCGAGACTCGTAATAGTCTTTATGGAAAGGCGGCAAAGGACTACCGTCTTATGAGAGTATGTCCTTGGGGCTGGACCAGAACGAATTCGAACGCTCTGCCGCCGTTCTGAGGAGCTGTAACCGGTTTTTGTCCCGGCCCCGGGCTGTATTCGATTTTTCCTGCTGGCGGTATGGGGGTCACTGCTTCCCGCCCGCGCTATGGGGGGTCACTGCCTCCCCTCCAAGGCGGGACAACAAAATGGATACGTACCGCTCGGCGGCCGCCCCGAG